>DLME01000258.1:218-2610 GCA_002479215.1 Syntrophaceae bacterium UBA7544 | reverse complement strand
TTACATCTTTGGTCAAACATCGCCGGGAAAGGTGCAATTGCATTTCCCGCGCTTTTAGCAATGGGGCTTATTCCTTTCATTCCCGGGGAAATAATTAAGCTCATTACTGCGGCGAGTGCAGCCTGGGCACTATCATCTAAAAAAGACTCACTTGCTAAACGAGAATAAATATTATGGATTTCAAATCAAGCTGGACGTAACACAAAATTAGCTTTCAGGCAACGAGAATTTAAAGATGGATAATAATCAATACATATCCCAGAATATGGTTAAAAAACAGAGCTGGAAATATTATTTTGCGGCTGTTGCTTGGCCGCTCTATTTGCTTGTGCTGCCGTTTGTATTTAGTAAGTTAGGGTTATTTACAATATTTCTGATGATTTTTCCGGGCGTATTCTTTTTTACTTGGGTGGGATTTTTAATGCACGAATCATGGCACAAATACGTCCCAAACATTTCCAATAATTTCTTTTATTATATCTTTAGCTGGATGCTCTTGACCGATCCTCAAATTTATAAAATGCTTCACGGCGGCCATCACATGAATGTGAATAGCTGGGAGGACAAAGAATTTCACCCACTGGGGAAAATCAAGAACTCTGTTTTAAGGAGGGTTTACAATTATTTAGAAATTATTCTAGGTACGGTATTCATCGTCATGGTGACATCCGTAACGATTCCCTTCAATTCAAAATATAAAGCCAAATATCGTTTTAATAGTTTAGCCTTGTCGTTATGTGCCTGGATAATATTTTTTGGTGGAATCGGTCTCCTATCGCATTTTGTATTTAACCTATCGGCAAAAACCATTATAATTCCATCTCTTATAAACGTCTGGATTTGCTCTTTTATGCTTCACCAGTCTCAATTAATCGAACACGGAAATGTCATTGGCGAGGGCGATTGGAATGTGCGTAATTTACTGACCAGAAACCTGAAGAGCGAAGGAATACTTGAAAAATTATTTTTATTTATGACTCACGGTGATTCCAGAGAGCATGTATTACACCACACTTTAGTAAAAGTGTATTCCAGACCTTTCCCGGGAAAAGTTCCGATGCCCGAAAAGGCAGTTTATATAAGGCTAAAGAGTTACTTACCAATTCTTTGGGGAATGCTTACAAAAAATGTATAGAATCTCGATTTTTTGAATGATCTTTTCCCCCAAGACCATATCCTGTGCGGATAAAAGGCGTGTAAATTTCCGTACTTACTGTTCTAAATAGGTAAATACATCTGGATTTCCTTGACCTGCAGTCAATCAATCCTTCCTCGTTTTTCACTAAACTGACAGATCCAGTTTTGGTCGTTTTTAGAAATTCAATCAGACACTATAACGAGATGGTCTCTACTTTTACCATTAAAGCTACATATGATTTTTACTTGGGAGCGAAACTATATCGGAAGCTAACACTAAGCTAAGTTGCTAATGAATCGCCCGTAACCCGAAGAAGAGCGCCAATCCGAGAACTAAAGCAGCGATGATAATGACTATTACCACTCTGTTTGCAAGTCGTTCCAGGTGGTGGATATGCTGCTCAATACCTGATGCATCTACACGTAATTGAATTTCTCCCCGCTCAGCTGTCTTCATCATTCGATCCAACCGCTGAGGTAGACCCCCAACTAGACTTACCAGTTCTGCACCGACTGAAGGAAACCGACGAAGCGCAGCCTTAATCGAATATCTCTTTTCGACTAGGCTCCGAACGCTAGATTCCAACATCGGGAGAATATCAAAATCTGGATCCAATCCTTTACCCAGCCCTTGGGCCATGATTATCGTTTTCAGCAACATGAAAGTATTCGAAGGAAGTTGTATCTGATTACTGCGCAACACTGATAAGAGTTGCTCTAAGGTAGAACTCACACTTTCTGAACTTTTCCGTAGAGTGGTCTTTGGTAAACGTCCCATGATAGATTTCAAGTCTTTTCTGAGACTGGATCGAGACACTTCGTTTCGCAGCCTTACCGCGCCCAATTCTATGAGCGCATCTATCAGGGTGTCCGCATTGCGATCCAGAATGGCTTTTACTGCGGTGGCCAGACGCCAACGCACCTCATCATCTACCGTGTAAACCATCCCGAAGTCAACCAGACCCAGTCTCCCATCAGACTCCACAAACAAATTCCCGGGATGGGGGTCTGCATGAAACGCCTCACCTTCAAAAATCATTTTCAACCAGAGACTTACGGCGCGCTTGGCCAATTCTTTTCGATCGAAACCCGCTTTGTCCAGCGCCTGCACATCTAGAATACCTATCCCATGAATCCGTTCCATGGTGAGAACTCGTGTTGTTGTGGACTCCCAGAAAATCTTGGGGATGTGTACGGTTGGGTCATCCTGGAAAAATTCAGCGAAGTACTCGGCATTATGGCCTTCCTGAATATA
>DLME01000258.1:0-158 GCA_002479215.1 Syntrophaceae bacterium UBA7544 | reverse complement strand
TTATGGCCTTCCTGAATATAGTCGGTTTCGTTTTTAATAGTTTCTGATACCTCTCGGACAATCCCCACAAGATCGTACTGTTGGGCTCCTTTCCAATGTTTGGTTGCCATTACAGCCGCTCGACTCAAAATTTCCATATCTTCTTCAATCTGTTCCGG
>DLME01000182.1 GCA_002479215.1 Syntrophaceae bacterium UBA7544 | reverse complement strand
CCGCCCATAGCCATACATGCCGCCTTCGACTTTGAAAAAGTTCTGGGGCAGCGTCTTGAAAAATTCCATGCGGGCCGATGCAGCCGAGCCAAAGTCGCCGACATCCGCGTAATAGGGACCTTTCTCCCAGTCTATCTGCTGCACAAGTTCTGGGATAACAACATTCATATCAGCATAACCCTCACCATGTGCGTGAGATGGCAGGTTTAAGGGCATATTGTCGAGAAACACGGCGAAATCCGTGCCGTGGTCCAAATTAAATCCCCGCAGAAAATACTGGTTTGCTTTTCCACCTCCAGCATGCTGCGTAATGATAACTCCAGGAACTGTTTCCAAGATTTCGCCGCTACGAAGAAGCGGGCGGTCACCCAATTGATCCGCATCTGTAGTCCCCTGACTTGCCGAATCCGGAATTTCCCGTCGGCCTTCAACAACAACTTCAGGAAGGGTTAAGATCGGTTCATTGCTGATTTCTTGAGAAACTTTTTCTTCCTGTTTTTGTTCCTGAGCCTGCGCAATTCCTCCCAAGCTCCAAAAAACCATGCTGCCTAAAATAATCCAGATCAATGATTTCGAAGATCTCTTCACCAAATCCTCTACATTTTGTTCAGTTTGAATATCACCACCTTTCTAGACTTATTAATTAAAGGTGGTGATTTTTAATGCGGTGCTGATCCTAAAGGCGTAACCCTTCGTCCCCAAATAACTTCCTGCCCTGTTCTCACATGATCGAAAACATTCAAGCGTTAATTCAATATGCTATCAAGTTATTACCTATCAAATCATTCTTCTTTTTATGCATTTGTCTGTACTTTCCTGCTTCATGTTTTATTCGTCTCCATATTTACGCATCGGCCAATTGATAAGCGTGTCTAAATATAACTTCTTCCATAGATATTATGAATCAGGTTGTCTAAGAATTATATTGCCATGGTGTTACTAACGTGAATTTCGTAACACTATTGACTGAGCCTGTCAAGGATAAATTCAGATGTTTTGTGTCAGGGAATTTCTGAAATGAGTAGTAACTATTACTGGATGCACTGTTGAATATTTTTCGTCAGTTGCGCACGCTCACTTTCAGGAAGAAGTGCTTACTGACTACACCTACAAAGTTTCAGTAGTAAGCAGCTGTCAGAATTGAATATTACGGATCGAAAGAGAGTAACGCAAAAAGCTCAGCCACGCGGGGCCGAATGACGTGAACCGCAAAAAGTGGAACTGAAAATCAGGTTATTGAGTCTATTTGCTTATTAAAATAGCAATAATGACTGATATCATGAAGACTATCGGGAAAAGATATACAGACCATAAATCAAACAGGCGTGCCTTATGATCCCTGCCATCATGATACAGCTTTAATGCAACACATGATTCAAGTACAGAAAGAAAAATGAAAAAAAATCCGAGAAAATGAACATGGTCCGCTAAGGTTAACACGGGGCTCTCAAATATCCTTTGCGATACAACAATGTGGGATGATACAGCACCAAACATTCCCGTTACGCAAACGCTAAAACGAGGAGCCGCATAATGTTTTGGGTGGATAAGAAATGTTAAAAATGCAATTGCGACTGAGATAAACAATGCAATGAAAGTTTTTAAGAATAAATTGAAGCCTTTGTGATCAATATGAATATCAAACGTGAATCGTGAATATGTTGCTTTTTCATCATGACTTCTTGACGGTTTACCGAAATTAGTTTCATATATATTATCGGTAATATACACTTTAAGGGCGCTTATAGCCCAGTCATTGATGTTCAAACCGGAATATATTTTTGAATTTTCCACATCAGGGACGTAAATCAATTTTTTAATATCGTCATCCTCGTCTTCGACATGTATTGATATTATTTGCTTGTCCCACGGATATGCGGATAAGTCGAATGGTGTGTGAAGGTTCGCTCTGCATCGGTAAGAAACATGATGATAATCGCCATGCGTGATTAAGTTATCCTGCCTCGCTTTATATGCAAGGTATCCGTTCATTATCTCAAAATTTCGCGGATTCACATCACCCTTCCATTTAAACCAAATATAGAAATCAACCGTGTAAGTGCCTTTTCTGACATCAAGGTCATAAACGTCCATTATATAGATTCCGATTGTTACTTTTGCCGGATTTTGATGTACTGGTCCCTTGGATAGGGCATCGGACGAGAAAACAAAAACAAAGATTATGATTACACTGAGAAACAAACAAAGGTTATTAAAAAATGTACGCACAAATGATTTCATCATGAGGCTCTTTTTTCGGTTTGTCCTATTATTTGAGAATAAAGGGGAGAAGGGACAATAAAACTAAGCATTACCGCACCTGTGTGATCAATGATAAGTACTTGCTTTCTTGAGGAATGAGTATAGGCAAGTGAGTGTTTTGTGTCAATTGAATTTTGGCCATAAAATATGGGGTGCGGTATCAGTGATCATTACCAGAAGAAACGTGGGATTTTTTTTGAGACTTCTTATTTGTTGCTTTTCAGCAATGCTTCAATAAAAAAAGCCGCATTACGATTTTTCAAGATCATCCATCCGCCGGAGTTGCTGACTACACCTACTACTGTTAAGTGAAGGGCAATTATTAGAATTGATGATTACAGATTGCAATCTGCGTTTGTCGGCGTGCTTGGATTGATTTCTTGTAAACGAGAATGTATAGTAAGCCATCTATCTGGTTAAAAAATGGACACCGCTGTGAGCTGGGTTGGTTTCAACATGTAAGACCGGCTCCCATGGCGCTAAATGAGGCAAGATAATCCTGATGAAAAATGTTTTTTGTATCAATCGCTGGCTGGAACCGGGGCAATACCGTCTGGAAGAAGTTTTTGCGGATATCCGCTCCTACGGTATTCTGTATACGATCTTTGCCGGAACGGAAGAAATCGATCAGGTCATTGCTCATAACCGGGTGTTTGTAGTGGACCATTCCTATGAGATGTTTGTAGATAACAAAGACGGTTCCATAATCATTGGTCTGGCGCACCTGCGCACTTCTCCCGACAATATCCTGTATCTGGACATTATTCACGAGCTTTGCCATGTCCAGCAACTCCGGCAGGGACGCAATCTTTATGATCAGAGTAGAGCTTACGTGGATCGGGATACCGAAATCGAGGCCTATCTCGTGACCGTACGGGAAGCCCGGCGAATCGGTTTAAACGATGAGGCTATCGCTGATTATCTGCGCGTGGCCTGGCTGACACCCCAAGAGCATCAACGACTTGCCCGCAGACTGAATGTGATCGTAAACATGCAAGATGATGATCCAAAATCATAACTCGCTTCAATGCCGCGTTTTCACCTGAAGATGGCAATTTTTTTTGTTTGTTACACCTACAACTGTTCAGTAGTGGACAGTTGTCAGAATTGAGGATTACTGATCGAAAGAGAGTAACATGTTTTTCAGCCGCGTTACAGAGCGACGTCGGCTGGCAGCCCGGATTAGTACGTTTAAGTTTTTTGAGTATTTTCTTGCTGTGCTTTATTGTTCATACTAATATAAAGGATAATCTCCTTAACATATTCAAATCCGGACAGACGATCAGAATGTACGTCTCATGTTACCTTTTCTACTTCCGTCGGATTTCTTTTCGGGTTGCTGCTCTTTCTCAGTTACATCCACATTATTGATTTTAAAAGTGCAAATATAATTATTGGGGACATCATCGTCTTGCAAAGCGAGTATCACTTGAAAGGTTTTACCTGTGAAGGGTTCTGCCTTTGCTCTTAATTCTTCTGCTGTCCCTTTGATCTGAGTTGGCAGGAAAGACGTTCTCCTCCAATAACCTTGTTGTTTAGATGATCTTCTGCCCCCGCCTTCTTCCCATTGGAAGTAATCTGCCGGATGTACGAAATCTTCAATGGCACCTCTTGCGGCAACGACCGTAGGTGGCTGTGAATCGTTTCTTTCTTCATAGCCAATGCCGGAATGTATTAATCTGTGGCTTATACCCTTTTCGTCAATAAACTTCGCTTCATCCCAAACGATTCTTTCTGGCCTATCCACTTTATTATTGACAACAAAAATAATATCATCAGG
>DLME01000112.1:5642-6074 GCA_002479215.1 Syntrophaceae bacterium UBA7544 | reverse complement strand
TGGACAGCATTAGTAGAACCTCTCTCTTGCCAGAATCCTAACAGGCCGCTGGCCAACACGATGGTAAGTATGATGGCACCATTAACCGGATCCCCCAGGAAAAAAGATAAAATGGCCGCGAATATCAAAATAAGGACAAGTGGACTTCTGAACTGATTTGTCAAGAGAGTCAATGTGTCAGTTTTGCTCTTCGGTTTCAGAAGATTGGCGCCAAAACGGACGAGTCGTTTTTGGGCTTCGTCTTGAGTCAACCCATTTTTATTCGTCTCGAGCTGACTTAAAGCATCATCGGTAGACAGCGCCCAAAACGGATTATTTTGTTGGCTGTTTGAGATTTTCATGTCTTTTAGTCTCCGGGGACGTTACCTTCCAGGTCTGCTATTTTCGCAAGACGGCGCTGAAACCTTTCAATTTCCTTGAAATTAGCACTTA
>DLME01000112.1:4516-5508 GCA_002479215.1 Syntrophaceae bacterium UBA7544 | reverse complement strand
AAACACATAATGTTCATGTTATCATCTTCCACCCCTTGATGGGCGGAAAAAGAGTCCGCGATTAGCGCTGCGCGCACGCCGGCGACTTTATTGGCCGCAATACAGGCGCCCACCCCGCTTTCGCAAATAGCCAGGCCACGAGAAACCTTACCGCTAGCCACCGCTCGGGCCATAGACACTACAAAATCAGAATAATCATCTTCCGGATCTAATTCTTTTGCACCGAAATCCACAATCTCGTGTCCTGCGCCTTTCAATGCCACACTAAGCAAGGCTTTTAACTCAAATCCGCCGTGATCAGAAGCTATACCAACACGCATGCTTAATCTCCTGTTATATTTGTATAAAACCTCCAAACTAACTTAAGAGCATGTGCGTGAAAGTGAGTTTGGCTTGATGGTTCTTTATAAAAACCTCGTAATCTTCGTGGAGAATTCGAGGTCTTCATCCATCAACCGTTCCATTTCCAGTTGAGAATTTCCGGCATGTCTTGCCCATGCCTGTCAGTGGTTCAAGGTCTGGTATATTGCACACTTGATGCTTGACGAACCGCCATAAATCGATAATGCAGAAGAATTGCCTAATTATAAGGCACGTATGCTAACAAAGTCATAAACAATTCATAAAGACTATGACAAATTCATTACGGTTTCTGGATTTGGGACAATCCACTTTTGAAATGAGTGAGCTCCAATCAGGTCAGACGTGGTCAAAATTCACTACCGTGGTATTATTTATAGTTTTATGTAGCCATGACAAGAGCCAAACCCAACCTGACCATTCATTGCAACGGAAATTATCTGGAAGCTATAAAACGGATAACGATAATTTAGTCCTACTCCTGTTCATGACACGCAGGAGCGAGACGGCCTGCCGATCATAAGATCGGTATTGAAAACTAAACGCCAGAGAAAAGGAAAATGTTGAGTTTTAACAATACCTGCCTGGTAACCAATCAACACTCATTGTTTGAGAACCTGAAAGAAAATTGG
>DLME01000112.1:0-4357 GCA_002479215.1 Syntrophaceae bacterium UBA7544 | reverse complement strand
GTGGTATAACTATCGGGGACGGGTCAGTCTTCCATCTTCCGTGATTAACAATGATTCCCCACATTTCTCACAGTATCGATTATCTGACTGGAGTAGAGCCCAACCGTAGTAACGTTGATTACATTTCGGACAAGTACCTTCAATCATTTTTATTTCGACTCCCATTACGAGTTGATTTGTGTGATGTTCACCATTATTCCCGTACTTTAACTTTAGCATCTGTTTTAACTCGGGCAAGAGGTACTTTAGTACTTAATGCGCGTAATCTTTATACTGAAAAAGCGATCAAAGAAGGCGCATTAGTAGCTTGTTAGTCGAGTAATCTATCGGTACATCGATGATTACTGGTTTTTCCCTGGAAAAAGCCCAAGTCAGAATTTGTTCTAAGCTATCGGTTGGCTGGACCCTGACTCCATCAACACCGAAACTATCAGCAAGTTTCACGAAGTCAGGGTTGGAGAAATCGACCCCGAAAGCTTTTCCGAATTTATCCATGCCCTTCCACTTAATTAGATTGTATCCATCGTCCCTGAAAATAATAATCACGATGTTGAGCCCCAAACGGCTGGCGGTTTCGACCTCATGCACATTCATCAAAAAACCGCCATCGCCACAAACTGCTGCTACTTTTTTAAACGGATGTAAAAGCTTGGCAGCTATCGCGGAAGGTAGGGCAAACCCCATGGAAGCGTAACCGTTAGATATGAGAAGTGTATTATTGCAATAAACAGGATAAAACTTACCAACCCATAGTTTGTTCGTCCCGACGTCACTGACCAGGATATCATCGTCTCCCAGGACTTTCCGTACTGCATGGAGTACTCTTTGGGGACGGACTGGCCATGAGTTCACTTTACCTTCCGTTTCAAAGGTCTCAAGCAGTTCTTGGTGAAGTGCTTCTAAATAGCCAATTGTTTTAGGGCTGCTGACCATTTCATTCAAAATCTCTATGGTTTCCTTAACATCGGAATTTATTTCAACTTCAGGCACATAATGCAGGTCAACCTCCGATGTGGTGAAGTCGATGTGGATTATTTTCTTATTCAGATCGGGGTTCCATAATGCGGGAGCATATTCAACAAGATCATAGCCAATGGCTATAACGAGGTCAGACTTCCCAAATACCTCTTCAATCAGCCTGTCCCTTACAAGGCCGAGGGTCCCAACATAACATTTACTTTTGGCTGTTACAGCTCCCTTACCCATGAAAGTAGTTACTACAGGGATACCCAATTCTTCTGCGAACTTTTGTAGCTGGGAAGCTGCATTTTTCCTGATGACCCCATTACCGGCCAATATCATGGGCGACCGGGATTTTTCAATCAATTCAACAGCATGTTTTAGTGAATGGTTATCCGGAGAACTCCTCCGCGCTCTGATAGGAATAATCGGCTTTTCGTGAATTTCATCGGCTTCCATACAGGCGATGTTCTCCGGCAGCTCTAAATGGACAGAGCCAGGCTTTTCGGTTTCGGCAACTTTGAAAGCCTTCCTGACGACTTCTGACACAACATCAGGAACTTCGATTCTTGTGTTCCATTTGGTAACTGTCTCGAAATTTTCCACGATATCAACATATTGGTGCGATTCTTTATGAATCCGCTTTAAGTCAGCCTGCCCCGTTATGGCAACGACGGGCGCACGATCCAGATAAGCATCGGCGATACCTGTTAAGAGATTGGTCGCCCCTGGTCCCAGTGTCGAAAGGCAGACTCCAGCCTTCCCACTTAATCTACCGTACGCATCTGCCATAAAGGCCGCGGCTTGCTCGTGCCTGGTTAATACAAACCGCATGCGCGATTGGCTTATGGAATCCATAAGGTCGAGAGTCTCCTCACCCGGGATACCGAAGATAAAAGTGACGCCTTCGTTTTCCAGACATTTAACAAGCAAGTCGGAGGTTTTCATAAGCACATCCTTCATTCATGGCCGACTTTCAAAAACATGAACGGTGAATTAACTTCAGTGTTCTTCAAACATAATATTTGATAATGACGAGATTACCGTTTGACTGTCAATTTCTTAACCGCTTTATCAAGGCCGTCTAGAGTTAGACTGTACATGGGGAAAATTTTGCTGATCAGGTTGACAGATGCCGGCTGCTGGGTGAGGTCATAATCAGGATTGAGCCATACGGAGTGGGTAAAATGTTCCGCAATTCGTTTCAGCCAATCAATGCCGGGAGTGTCATTTTCCTGGTAATAATAGATTGCGCCATTCCGGTCCAATAACTCTGATGGTGCCATGTAGGCATCGCCGACGATGATTGTTTTGTAGTCCGGTTCCAATGTTTTGAGCAGGTAGTCAATGCTGACTTTATCCCGGCGTTCCATGTCTTTATAGACCTCGTTATAGATGCAATTGTGGAAATAGTAATATTGGAAATCTTTGAAATGGGTACTGGAATGAGCTGCGGTGAACAATTGACTGCAGATTCTGATATAGGGGTCCATTGTGCCGCCGGTATCCATCAGTAGCAGCAGCTTGACCGCGTTCTTACGCCTTCGCCTCCAGACCAGCTCAATTTCTCCGACATTTTTCGCCGTGTGGTCAATTGTTTCATCGATGTCCAATTCATCTTGCGGGCCCACGCGGTTAAGCCGCCTTAGCCCTTTTAACGCTACTTTCATCTGGCGGACATCCAAAGTCATGTCGCTGCTGTAATTTCGGAATCTTCTTTCTTCCGCAACTTTAACCGCATGATGTCCCCCGCCCGGGCCGCCGATTCTGATACCTGCCGGATTCTCTCCCGAATGCCCAAACGGCGACGTTCCGCCGCGCCCGATCCATTTGCTGCCGCCATTATGAGCCTCTTTTTGCGTTTTGATTCGTTCTTCCAGTAACTTGATTAACTCATCCAGCGGTAAGCACTTTAACCCAGCTAGTTCCTCCGAAGATAAACTGCGCCGTGTGATTGGGTCATTAAGCCATTCCAATATTTGTTGGGTAATCTCCTCGACGGTCTCTATCCCGCTGAAATATTCCTGAAAAGCCACGTCATAACGGTCGAAATAAGCTTCGCTCTTGACGAGAATCGCTCTGGCTAAAAAATAGAAATCATCGAGGTTATCGACATGACCCTCGGCAATTGCTTCCATCAGTGTCATCCATTCGGTAAAAGACACTGGGACTTTTCGCTTACGCAAGATGTAAAAAAAGTCAATAAACATCGTTATAACTGTCTGCGCAGAAAATAGGAGTCGCCCTTGCGAGTCATATAATTATTGATGAAGTAATCGTAATCAACTTCTTTTTTCAACAAGGCGCCGGCAAAAGGAAGTTCTTTGGAAATAACTTCAGCCGGCGTATCGCTGGCAAGGAGCACCCGGATCCAGTCAACCAGCTCGCTCGTTGAAGGTTTTTTACGGAAATCATCAATTTGCCTGAGGCCGTAAAAACTTTTCATCGCTTCTTTCAATAAATTGCTTTTCAGGTTGGGAAAATGCACTTCTACAATTTTCTCCATCAATTGCGGAGTCGGGAATTCGATAAAATGGAAAATACAGCGCCTGAGAAAAGCGTCCGGTAATTCTTTTTCGGCATTGCTGGTGATAATCGTAATGGGGCGGTGAATGGCTGTGATGGTTTCGTTTGTCTCAGGAATATAAAAGCTCATCTCGTCGATTTCGTTCAACAGGTCATTGGGGAACTCGATATCGGCCTTATCGATTTCATCAATCAGTAAAACTACTTGCTCCGGAGCAGTAAAGGCCTGTCCGAGTTTGCCTAGTTTAATATACTGTTTAATGTCAGATACGTTCTTGTCTCCGAACCGGCTATCATTAAGACGCTGCACCGTATCATAAACATAGAGACCTTCCTGCGCTTTGGTTGTGGACTTGATATTCCAGACGATTAATTTCTTCTCTAATCCTTTGGCGATACTGTGCGCCAGCCGGGTCTTACCCGTTCCCGGCTCACCTCTAATCAATAATGGTTTGCCTAAAGCGATTGAGACATTCACAGCTTTGCGGAGTTCGTCCGAAGTCACATAATCAACCGAGCCTTTAAATTGGTCAAATTCCTTATTTTTACCTGGCATAGTACCTCCCAAAAATCAAAAAGGAACAACAACCATCTGTGATGTGAAAAAGGTGCGAACTAATTAATTATAGCTGGATTAAAGTGGCAAGAGCAAAGAGCTGGAGCAAGCTTTGCAATTTAACCGGCACTGTTTGTAAATAATCACACTGTGCCCCGATGTTCACCGACCTTCTCACCCCAACCGATAGAAAAGTTAACCACTGTTTGGGTTTACCTTATACCATGACTATCGAACATCGTGAGGATCAAGGTGGCTATTGTGTGGCCAGCTACATCGAGCTATCTGATTTGACAATGACGGGTTCCACTCCCG
>DLME01000046.1:456-3398 GCA_002479215.1 Syntrophaceae bacterium UBA7544 | reverse complement strand
GCCCTTTTCAATTTCGCTTCCGATTCTTCGTTGTCGATGCGCGCCACCACAAAAATATCCGGCTTCAGGCTTTTAGCCGAGAGCGTCACATACAGGTTATCGGCGTCGCTGCCCAGCGCGGCCACCAGGGATTTGGCGTTCATTATCCCCGCCTCTTTCAGTGCCTCGTCGGTGGCCGCGTTCATATTCAGGCACAGAAATCCGTTGGCGACAGCTCTTTCGCAGGCTTTTTCATCGCTTTCGATTATCACAAACGGCGTTTTTTCGTTCTTAAAAACATGGGCCACTTCTTTGCCCACCTTGCCATAGCCGCACAAAATGGTGTGGCCTTTCAATTTCGCGATTTCTGTTTTCATCCGTCGCCTCCCCAGGATATTTTCCAGGTTGCCTTCCAGCAGGTATTGCACAATCGCCGTCGCCGCGTATAACATCGTCCCGGTACCGCCGAGAATCAGAAAAATCGTGAAATAGCGGCCGGCAGTTGATAAAGGATGCACTTCCGCAAAACCCACGGTGCTGAGCGTGATTACTGCCATAAAGGCGGCATCGGAAAAGGACCAGCGTTCGATTATCATGTAACCGGCAGTGCCGATGATGATAACGGCCAGAATCGCCGCCGCGATTAAGATAAAGCGCTTTTGTTTACTCATCCCCCGCCCTGCCTTACGGTGAAACTTCTATGCTGGATTGTAAACCGTCAGGTAAGAATTGTAAAGATTTAAAAAATTTCTAAAAATACTTGTATCTTTAAAAATAATAATATTGAAAACGGGAGACAGACCGACAAATACTTGGTGGATAACACCGTTGTTTAGCGAGGTCGTCTCCTGAAAGATTCCTAAAGCCCGAACAGTTGCATGAGTTAACCAAACTCGTATCTGCAAGGATGGGATACAGGAAGAAGGAGATACATGGAGAAAAATAACTACATAGGCATAGATATTGCCAAAGAATCTATGGAGGTGATGGTATACGAAGGAAAAGAGCACTGGGCTTACACCAATGATGAAAAAGGGCTTGCTAAATTGTTGGCGAAAATGAAAAGATTGTCTCCCTGTTTAATAGTACTGGAAGCTACCGGCGGTTACGAAATTACCGTGGCTGCAGAGCTTCAATCCCATGGTTTCCCCGTGGCTGTAGTAAATCCCAAGTATATTCGCGATTTTGCTAAGTCTACAGGTATACTGGCAAAAACCGATATTCTGGATGCCCAAGTGATTGCTCGCTATGCTGCAACGGTGAAGCCGGCTCCCCGCGTCTTGCCGTCGGAAGAGACGCGTAAGCTGGGAGTGATAATAATGCGTCGGCGGCAAATAACAACCATGCTGACAGCAGAAAACAACCGTTTTCAGACTGCTGATCCGGCAGTAAAAGCGCGAATTAAACTTCATATTAAGTGGTTGGAGCAAGAACTGGATGATATTAATAAGGAACTGAAGCAAAAAGTACAAGATAATCCTGATTGGAAAGAAAAGGACGCAATACTACAGAGTGTGCCAGGTGTAGGACCCAATCTTTCTATTACGCTTTTGGCAGATTTTCCTGAATTGGGAAATTTGAATCGCAAGCAAATTGCAGCTCTGGGTGGAGTAGCGCCATTTAATCGTGATAGCGGGAAGATGCGAGGGAAGAGAACGATCTGGGGAGGACGCGACAGCGTACGAACTGCCACTTACATGGCAGCTTTTTCAGCAATACGATGCAATGCTCTGTTCAAATCTTTTTATAAGCGGCTGATTACTGCCGGTAAAAAATTTAAAGTAGCCATGGTAGCGTGCATGCGGAAATTGCTTTGCGTATTGAATGCAATGCTTAAAAATCGTACCCCTTGGAATTATAGTGTTAACCAATCAATTAGTCCTTGACAAGTAACACAGTTGCTAAACAAAATCATAATATCAAAATCAACACACCCTGAGTCCGCTTGAAGCAGACTCGCAACGGAGTCGAAAAGGAATGGCAAAGTAAGAACCGGAAATCAAAATAGAATTGAAAATATCGGAAGTAATTGTTAAGATGAAACAATGCGCGATATAGGAGATTGGAGATGACAACGAAAGACAAAGAACTGGAAGCCAGAGTCCGGCGCCTGGAAGATATCGAAGCAATCAGGAAATTACAATATGCCTACTGTTTTTACATCCAGCACTGGCAGGAGGAGGAGTTAATCGGGCTTTTTTCAAAGAGTGCCTGCATTGATATGGGCAAAGGAGGACTTTACCAGGGCGAAGCCGGATTAAAATTGTTTTTCGGTTTTTCCAACCATTACAATACTACCTTGAAAAAAGCGCCGCCGGAATATTTGCACCAGTTAATGCCGCTTTGCGGCATCATCGACGTGGAAGTTGATGGAAAAACAGCGAAAGGGCGGTGGTACGGCTTCGGCGTTTACGCCATACCCACAAAAGAACAGCCGAAGGCGCTGTTCGGTACCGGTATCTGGGAAAACGAGTTCGTAAAAGAAGACGGTGTGTGGAAATTTAAAAAACTGTGTTACAGTTTGACTTTCAGCACGCCATATGAAGAGGGCTGGATTCAAACGCCGGTGTGGAAAGACCGCCCGGAGCCAAGAGAAAGGCCGGCGCCCGGTCCGGATACCGGGGCAGCGCCGTATCCGTCAGGCTATATTTTCCCGTACCATTATAAAAATCCGGTTACCGGGAAATAAGAAAAGCGAAATTTGCGAATAAAGAATTAATAAAGTCGTTCTAAATAATTTCTTAAAAATCGGGGGTTGATAATGGCCAAGATAGTATTAATCGGGGCTGGCAGCCACGTCTTTTCCAAACATCTGATTACGGATATTTTGAATTATCCGGAACTGAGAGACAGTACAATTGTGCTGATGGATATATCCGCGGAAGCGCTGGTACTGATTAACGATTTCGCGCGGAATATTGTGGAACAAAACGGTTTTAAGACGAAAATTGAATCGACCACGA
>DLME01000046.1:231-377 GCA_002479215.1 Syntrophaceae bacterium UBA7544 | reverse complement strand
GGCGCGGATTATGTGTTAACCACAATCAAAGTCGGGGACTGGCAGCCGTCTGGCGTTAAATCCGTATCCGAATATTACGGCGTGGAACTGGGGCGCGGCGACACGCTGGGCGCCGGAGGTGTGTTTTACGGGGCGCGCCATGTGCC
>DLME01000046.1:0-165 GCA_002479215.1 Syntrophaceae bacterium UBA7544 | reverse complement strand
TACGGGGCGCGCCATGTGCCGGCAGTGCTGGAGATTTGCCGTGACATGGAAAAGCTTTGTCCTGACGCTTGGTTGATGAATTACACGAACCCGATGGCAATAATCACCTGGGCGGTAAACGACTACACACATGTAAAAAATGTGGGATTGTGCCACAGCGTGCCG
>DLME01000132.1 GCA_002479215.1 Syntrophaceae bacterium UBA7544 | reverse complement strand
ACAAACTATTCAAGCCTTTCCAACGTTTGCATAGGGCTAGCGAGTTTTCGGGGACTGGAATTGGTTTGGCCACCGTGCAACGCATCATTAGACGCCATGGAGGAGAGGTTTGGGCTGAAAGTAAGGTGGATGAAGGAGCTACCTTCTACTTTACTTTGGGCTAATTAAAAGATTAGGAGTAAAATTTGGACGCAAAGATTATCCTATTAGTGGAAGACAATGCCGACGATGTTTTGTTGACTGAACGTGCTCTTAAGAAATCTCATATCCTGAACCAGTTGGCCGTGGCAACCGACGGCGAGGAAGCTTTGGATTATCTATTTGGTACTGGAAATTGGGCGGGGAGGGACATGAACATAATGCCTGAGGTTGTCTTGCTAGACATAAACCTTCCTAAAATCGATGGCCTCGAAGTTCTCAGGAGAATGCGAGCTGATAACCGCACCAAACTCCTTCCGGTGGTTATTCTTACGTCATCCAAAGAACAGAAGGATCTTATCGATGGTTACGCATTGGGCGCAAACAGTTATATCCGCAAACCAGTGAATTTCAAGCAGTTTACTGAAGCAATTAGCCAATTGGGGTTGTATTGGCTCGTCTTAAACGAAACAACGGCGGACTTAAACCGTTAGATGGAATATTCTCACAATGTAAATCTTCCTCCTGAAACAATATGAAAAGATTGGAGAGAGTCGTGATTAAATTTCGTTCTGAATGGTTTTTAAATGACGGTGATCGCCCATGTAACTAACGGCATCACTGTTCCGCTGTAGATATAGCTATATTGAGGGAAAAGGGTATGCTTTGTCAAGGGTTTAATTCAATTACATGGAGTTGCTCCGCACCGAGCTAAATTAACCGTCGCTAGAGATATAATGACGACATTGTGGGTGATGTGGAAAAAGGGAGAGAAATACGATCCGAAAATAAGAGAAAAAGCTGTTTGTAAACAGGGTTAGGTCGGTCGCTGTCTTGAAATCAATGATTGTAACTCTGACAGTGACCAAAGCCAAGGCGGGGAGAGTATCTACGATCCAATGGGCCGGTGAGCCCCACATGTTTGAGTATGCCTCCCCAATAAGTCCCTCAATTTTTCATAGGCCATGAGTCTCAGAAAGATGGATGGGCGAATTAGCCTAGATCAGATGAAAAAGATTTTGGCCACGAGCACGACATAGAAAGAGTTTAATGACATTGAAATTCATGATTGGAAGATCTAAAACTTAAAGTAGCACGGGATACCTTCGTCAAGAAGACTGACTTCGAAAGGGTTAGGGGTGATTTTTTTCTTGACTTAAGGTTTCAAAGATGGATCATTAGGTCTCCCAGTTTAATTGCTGCGATCACAAGGTGCCGTTTCGTTCAATACAAGCCAATACAAACCCAATTGTTGTACCGCTTCAACAAAACGAGTGAAATTTACAGGTTTACGAACATAGCTATTTGCTCCCAAAGCATAAGCGTTGATGAGATCTTTGTCTTCTTTGGATGACGTGAGAATTACGACAGGGAGTAATTTAGTACTTTTATCGGCACGTATCCGCTTAAGGACCTCCAGTCCATCGATTTTCGGAAGATTTATGTCCAACAAAATAATATCAGGCCTGGCATTCAAATCTTTATCTGCTCTGTTCCCTGTACCAAACAGATAGTCCAGTGCCTCCACTCCATCTTTGGCCACTACCAGTTTATTGAAAATACCTGATCTCTTGAGCGCTCGTTCGGTTAGCGTTACGTCATCAGGGTTGTCTTCCACCAGCAGGATACTCTTCTCGTCCATTTATTCTCCTATTATTTTTTAGCTCAATGTAAAGGCAATGTAATTCATTATTAGAACGAGTATATATTATATATTGAAGATCGTTAAGTGGTTATAAAATTCACCTCAGAAATGTGCCAGATTTATTACATTTTTTGAGACCGGATTGTGCCCCTTTAGTCATTAATGATTTTGAGTATATGCATTGGCTAGAAATTGATTTATATCCTTTGGCATAAACCTCCGGTCGCCACGGGTTGTGACAGAATAAGATTTTATTATCCCTTTATCCGACCAACGCCTTAAAGTATTCGGATGAACGTGGAGAATCCTAGCTACTTCGCTTACAGTCAGCATATTATCAGGCAGGTTGCCACTTTCCATATTGTCATCCGTCCTATTTTTACCTAAGCTATCTTTAAGATACTTGATTTTTCTTAACTGGACAATCAACCAAACGTACAAATAATGCAAATCGTTAGTACTAAAATTAGTCGATACTCTGATGGACTGGGGCGTGGCTGTTAGCAGTTGCCAGCCGGGTGCTAAAACTTTGAAAGCTCCCCGATGTTTGCGAGGAGCTTTCGTTTAACCCATTCAGACGTGTCCAGTTATTGAGTGGGGTAACTGGGAGATAAGAACGGCACATTTAAATTACGATCTCCGCTCCGCTTCCAATTGTTCTTTTACCTTAATCTGGCCAACAGTATTTACGGTGACCAGATCCGATACATCTCTTTCATACCCACACAACAAACAGCATTCAAACCACCCTTCTGCCTCACGTTGCACAAAAAGGTCACC
>DLME01000141.1 GCA_002479215.1 Syntrophaceae bacterium UBA7544 | reverse complement strand
TTAAGAATATTGCCGTAAAGTAATACGCCAGTCGATAATAACAAAGTGGATAAAAAGAAAAATAACAAATAGCTTAGAGGCAGAAAAAAGAATAGAGGTAATGTAGTAATTAAACTTAATAAGAATAAGAAACTGCCGATTCTTTTCCATATAAATGATGATGGTAAATCCCATGTTATTATATAATGACAACAATGCCCGCCACGGTGAATGCATTCAATGTGTTCAATATTAGCGAATTTGTGTGTAAATATTTCTACGACGGCTTCAAACTGACCCATGCGATTTTCACATTGGAAAGGTTCTTCTTTAACGTTTTTGCGGGGTGTTACGATTAGTTCTACTTTATTATCTTTTAATTTATTAAATTTTACTGTTTGATGACGAGTAATAGTTGATCCTAATTTTTCCGCCGCCCAGAATACGATTGCTGGTGAAAGAAAACCGGTGATTGACTTACGAAGGATCTGAGATGAAGGGGGAGATAATATATATCTCCCTGCTTCTCTTGCTATGTTAGGATTGGCGGTGATCAATTGGACATATTCTTGAAAGCGATTCACCTGCTTTTGGGTCAGCCAATGTCCTCTGTCTTCTATTTCGTAATTGGTAATATTACAATATGCTAAAAGTTGCTTTAGATCTAGGTTTGGATAAGTCTTTTCCAGATAATCAATATAAGTTTTAATTATGATGCTGTTATATAATGGTATATTTTCCATCATTTTATCCTGTATCTCATTCTGAATTTTCTTTCCATATATTCAGTATAATTTTCCACATAAGGATCATTTTTTAATATAAACAACTGGTAATTTCTATCGGCGCTGATACCTTGTCCGGCTAGATAATTAGATGGAAAAACAAGAAGAGGTATATGTCCCTCTTTATAATAGAAGCTAAGCTTATTAATGGCAGCCAAAATAATATCCCACTTTAATTTTTTATCATTAATTATAAATATAGTAATTCCATTCAGCAAATCAGAAAAATTTAGTCTGAGATCGGATTTGTTGACAATAAAAAAAGCTGCTAGCTTACCTTCAAAGTATAAACAAAATGTTTGACAATTTCTTATAAATCCAGCTTTAGCAAAAGATTCTCTCAAAGGTTTCATTTGAATGTCTAATCCTAATGCGTTAAGCATAAGTCCGCCGGAAGAATTTCCATAAAAATCTTTCATTATTTTTAAGTCATTAGGAGTGCATTCATGCAACATCCAACTGGATGGAAGGTCATGTTTTAACAGACCATTTTGAAACATGGTATATGAAAACAAATCAAGAGAACTTCCCTGGCGATTTCCTAAATAATCAACAAAACCTCCAAATATCAGATTCATTGCTTCGTTTTCCGGCCGGTAATAGGCCATTACATAATCCATTCCTCCCGAAGCAAAACGGTAACAACCGTTAATATAATGTGTTATCTGTCTTAAAATCATGATACCGGTTATCTTACTTTCCATTGGTCTAGCGGCGAAATGATGGATTATCCACGATGGGTTATATGCATGTACCATCGACATATGCCCATAAATTTTCCCGTTTTCTTCATAGACAAAATGCCGTGCGATATCCGGGTTATATTGATACAGTTTCCGGTAAGTTTCTTTGAAGATCTCACGGTAACACTGAAGATGTTCATATTTTTCGCCGTAAATAAAACCGGTATCAAAAAAGAATTCCCACAGGGCATCCATATCGACTTCTGTGGAAACACGGGCATTACCGTCGAGATATGCACCTAAAATATGATTGAGATAACTATATAGCTGAACAGCCATATCCAAAATAGCCACACCGCATTGTACTACGTTATTATTTTTATCTTCATGGCGATAAACCACGTGAACGGAACAATCCATTTTCAAAATACCAGCATAAACAATAGACATATTCGGAATGATCATTCCAGGGGTTAGAGTTTCTTCTTCCATATTATCGCGTACAGAAAAACCAGATGTGGAGATTTCAAAGATATCTCGTTTCACATTTTTCTGAGTAAAAGGATGCTTAAAGCTTATCGAAAAAGAAGGGGTAATATGCTGGCGCGGATTGCGCATTTTTCTTTTGGGAAACCGCTCCATATGAGTGGTGAGCGGTTTAAAAACAATTTTATCATCGGGAGAATTTATTCCGTTGCGCATTAAGCGGCATGGCCCGGAATAAAGTTTGACTCCATTTTGTGTCAGATTAATTTCGACAGAATTATTTTCGTCAAATTTATTTATATTTTCATTTACAAATAATTTAATTCCCAGGGCGCTGGGCGTAAAATCTATCAGCATGCCTTGGGCGTTAAAACCATCCTGAGTTAATTCGCAGGAGATATCGTGACAGTAATGGCGTCTTGTTTTGCGGGTTTTTATGACGCGGCTTTCATCGGGCAAGTTTAATTTCAGTGTATTCCCTTCTATATTGATTAATTTGACAGGCGCCAATATAACGCTAAGTCCATCATCGATCATTAAATAATCAAACCTATATTTATTTTGATCAAGAAAATTATCTTGTAAATCCAGTCGACAAATGAGTTCATCCTTTATGCAAGGCTGGGGGTACGCTTTAATTAAGATATGCTCGTCGGTTTCTCTATTGTGCAAAACAATAAAAACATAACCATCGATAAAATTCAGATGATTTATTTTGTTAACCAGCTTTTTTTGATCCCATGGCCGTTCTGTAGCCGTAGCGGTAAGGAGTTCTTGGTGCTGAAAAAGCCATGGCAGAGAATAATAAGGTGTAATGTTCTGAGCAGGAGTAACCGCGATTTTTTGACTTTTTTCCTTCAAAACATTATCTCCTCAATCTCAATAAAAGATAATAAGGTAAGATTAACTGTTTTTATTGGTTCCAATATTAAAACAACTTGATATATAACAACATTTTGCTAATATTGTCAACGAATAATTGATATTTTCTTTATAGCTATACTTCAAGCTTAGAGAAAAGTTTATTTCCATGTGTCACTTATTGATATCTTAAATATTGGAAATAGTGCTGTTAGCAAATTGAAAGTTCAGGTAAGTTTTTATAGATGCTTTCAGATACGAAATGCCGCGTGTTTTGTCTATTTTTCATTGACATACAAGTCTGATTTCCCTATACTTCTATACGAAAAAAGCAAGTTATTATTCAATATACATTTAATTACACTACTTTAAAGAGCGCTTAAAAATGTATACGCTGCTACTTATTAATCCTGTCGAAAAAAAGTCTAGTTTAGGCGCTTATAAATCTTCTTCAATGCCCCCGCTTTCCCTGGCATATATTGCCGCTCTTACACCCGAAGATAAATATAAGATTATAATAATTGATGAAAACGTAGAGTCTTTGGGCTATCCCAATGCTGATATTGTGGGCATTACATCTTACACAGCCCATGTGCGCCGGGCCTATGAGATCGCTCAAGTGTACCGTAAAAAATCGGTTCCTGTTGTAATGGGTGGAATACATGTATCAACGATGCCAGACGAAGCTCTGAATTATTGTGATGCGGTCGTCATAGGTGAAGCTGAATCGATATGGCACAAGGTCTTAGATGATTTTGAGAATAAATGTTTGCAATCAAAATATAACGCCGAGCGCCTGCCTTTAGAGAACATGCCTTTCCCCAAAAGGGAATATATGCAAAACAACCGTTATCTCTGGGGGACTATTTTGACATCCAGAGGATGCCCTATGGATTGCAACTTTTGTTCCGTGACAAGATTCAATGGCCGGAAATTCCGCAGAAGAAAAGTTGAAGATGTTATAACAGAATTATCCGATATCAAAAGTAAATTTGTAATGTTTGTTGACGATAATATTATAGGACATGAAAGTTCGGGAGGAGATGGTGATAACGGTGGTAAGAGATGGCTGGAACAGTTTTTCAGGGCCATCATCAAAAATAAGATTAAAAAATATTTCTATGTTCAAGCTTCTTTAAAGCTGGGAGAAGATTTAAGGCTTCTGAAGCTTGCCTATAAAGCCGGTGTACGCATCGCGCTGCTCGGAATTGAATCGGTTGAATTGGATAGTCTGAAAATATACAATAAAAATCTGAATGCCGCTTATATTAAGAAGCATAGTTACCTGGAACTTATAAAAAACATCAGAAAAAGCGGTATCGTAATAGTTGGCTGCTTCATCCTTGGTTGCGACAATGACACAGTTCAAAGCTTTAAAAAAACATTAGATTTCATTTTGGAATCAAGAATAGACATTTTGCAAATTACAAAACCAACCCCCTTACCCGGAACAAAGTTTTATAATGAGCTATATGAACAAAACCGCATTGTCGATACGAACTATCCTGATGCATGGAAGCATTATACATTTACGCGCATGCTCTTTAAACCTCAATGGCTGGAAATTAAAGAAGTTTATCAAGGAATGCATTATGTAAAGAAAAATTTTTATGCATCTCGGACAAAAATGAAGCGTTTCTTTCAAACATTGCTTGATACTAAAAGCATAACATCTGCCATCATCATGCTAGTATTAAATAGTTCTTACGAAAAGGCTTTTTTTAATTCCGATATTTATCAAAATTACGACATGAGAGAGCTGGAAAAAAAATTCAATTTCAAAAACTAACCTCGACAACCTTTTATCGTTACGGGAAAATTGTTTATCATACTTATAAATGGTATTCATTTTTTGATTGTGGGCACATGTCTTTAAATTGATATTTACCAAATTTCTTTTCCGGCAACTTCGCATTTTGAGTAGATATTATTTCTTCTCTGAAATTTTATTTAAAACAAATTGTTCATAATTATTGCACTTGTGGTTTTAATATGAATTTGTCATTATATTGACACTTCAAATATAAGGATCCATTAGCCAAGGAGGAAATTAATGATGATTGTTAAGAAAAGTATTTTGGTGACGATCGTTTTTGTATGTTTAACCATCCTAATGAAATAAAAAACTATTAATTGTTTAATTAATTTATCTTTCTTAAAAAACCGGAGGTATTTTATTATCAATAAATGAGAGAAATAATTATAGTTATCAGCGGTATAATTCTATTTCTAATCGGTATGGTTCATCTTTCTTCCGCCGTACAGAAATTAATTAATGTCCGCATCATACAATACATCAGATACGCCGTAGAAAAACCTCTGTACGGGCTTTTTACAGGTGCGATTTCTACAATTATTTTTCAAAGTTCATCCGCTACTACTGCGCTTACCGTTGGTTTGGTGAGCGCAGGATTGATCAGTTTTTATAGTTCTTTGGCAATTATATTGGGAGCTGATATAGGTACTACGTTGACTGTGCAGTTTGTTATTTGGCGGTTTACGGAAATTTCACCGCTCTTTATTTCCCTGGGCGGTCTTTTGTGGTTAACCGGCAGGGGCAGATGGAAAATTATTGGCGAAATGGTTTTTTATTTCGGCCTTATTTTCTTTGGGTTAGATTTAGTGAGTCAAGCGGCGGAGCCTTTAAAGAATTCTCCGTCCTTTATAAACTTCATTGCCCAGACAAAAAATCCTTTTTTAGGGATTGGACTGGGTCTGATTATAACGGGCGTTGTTCATGCGTCTGCTATACCAATTAGTATTTTAGTTCTTTTAGCGCAGCAGGATTTAGTATCACTGGAAAATGCTCTGCCTGTAATTATGGGGGCAAATATCGGCACTACAGTCACGGCGCTATTGGCCGGAACAGTCGCAACGATGAACGGCAAAAGAAGCGCAGTATCCCATCTTATCTTCAAATGCTTTGGTGTAGTTGTGTGCCTTATTTTTATGCCGTACTTCGTGGATATAGTGAAAAGCATTTCTTCCAGTACTACTCAGCAAATTGCTCTGGCGCATTTTTTACTTAATCTTGTCATTGTATTTATCTTTATTTTTTTACTGCGGCCTTTTACCGGTTTAATGAAAAAACTTTTACCCGGAGAAGACGAAGTTTTGCCTATATGGCCCGAATTTCTCGATCAAAAAGATTTAGTGAATACAGAAAAAGCCCTGGACAATGTACAAAAAGAATTAAAAAGGGAAATCACTCTT
>DLME01000274.1:1926-3643 GCA_002479215.1 Syntrophaceae bacterium UBA7544 | reverse complement strand
ACCACGTAAATATGATATTTCTCCCGCGTGTCCGGCAAGTTCCGTCACTTCATGCATTAACATTGAGCCAACGATGGGTTCAAAAGGAGGACGCCGCGGCGGAGCATTTCCAGCAGGCATTGCCATCGAAGCAGGCGGAGGAGGCAAGTTGACTTTTTTATCTAAATCTTTTGGTTTTAATCCTTTAAGATATTCGAGAGTATTTTTTCTAACTGTCTCACTATAGCCTAGCAAATCCTTTATATCTGGAACCACAAAGGAAGCAACCTGTTCCGCCGTATAATGGGCTCCACCATCTTCAATTGCTTTGTTAAACTTCTGGTACCATTTCTCTGTCTCCCAGATTTGAGGTTTGCCCTGTATACGGTGGACCATCGAATCCTCATTGCGAATCATGTGGAAAAGAATCAGCCCGATGGAATTGGCGTCCGGCTTCGGGTGCCACTTCAATTCTTCCGCCGTCAGGCCGTCCAGTGTTCTGTCAAGTGTCCTTTTTACATTCTCTAACCCAGTCTGAACGAGGTCTTTCATTTCCATCTCAAAATAATCCTCCCTTTTATAATTAAAATACTAGTGTTTCCAAGTGGTATTTTAGGACTTGATGATATCATCGTCAAGTCCCGCGTTGCATAGAAACAAATTTACGACGAACCGAAATGTGCCTGAATTCAGAATACAAAAAATATAAATCATTTAAAGTAAAACCTGAGAACGGGAACCATGACTGTGAAAAATAGTCGGCAACAGCGCCAGTTCCATTCTATAATCACCGGGGCGGTTGAAAATTGATATTTAACGCTGAGTTTCTATGATCCTCAATTCGACCTCGCTTATATTATCTTCGGTGATATGGAATCCTCTAATGATTGCTTGATCCGGATTGCTAAGAGATACGATAAAGTATATGGATTCAGGAAAAACGATCGACTTAATATCTGTGGCCGAAGGATATGCTTCCGTATGAGTATGGGAATGATAGACCCCTAGCAGCTTCCATTTGTTCTTTTGAATCTCTTCATAAATGGCGAGCATCTGCACAGGATCGATTTTGTAACGGTAAGGGCTGTGTTCAGTATTTGTGGTGCGATAGAGCTTTATTACCCTCTCGTCCTTACCTGCTAAAATTCCGCAACACTCGTTAGGAGCTTCTGTACGAGCATGAGCAACCATATCATCTGCATATTTCTTCTCAAGATTAAACAAATTAACCATATCGCACTTTCGATTAGTGGGGCAACCATCACCGTGGGTGTTAGCATCTAATCTACAGTCTACAATACCGATGGAACTAGAGCAATCTTGAGGGGATATCTTTTTCAAGCGTACACTCGAGAGGGACAATGGCCAAATGGCAACCGGATCATTTAACATAATAAGAAGTATATTATAATTCTCGGGTTGAAAGTTATCAAGCCTGAAAATGAGGGAGAGTTAAAATGGAACTGAAGGAAGCAATCGAGAAGAGGAAAAGTGTCAGGTATTATGAAGATAAACCCATTCCGGAAGACAAGTTGTTGAGGGTTCTGGAAGTAGTTCGTTGGCTCCATCAGGTGGTAATAGTCAGCCATGGAAGTTTATCGTGGTGAGAGGCAGCAAGAGACAACAGAAACTATGGTTATTGCGGCGGTAGCCACCAACCCCAAAATGGTAATGATCTGCGAAGTGCCCGAGTATGGTGTCGATCTTGCAATTTCAGCAGATTACATGACTGTAGCTG
>DLME01000274.1:0-1849 GCA_002479215.1 Syntrophaceae bacterium UBA7544 | reverse complement strand
AGTGGATGAGGGGCTTGGTACCTGCTGGATTGGCGCCTTCTCGCAAGACGAAGCCCGTGAACAGTTCGGATAACGTACACTCTGGATGGCTGCCAACTCTGTTGTTGATTCTTGTTTCTTGAATATTTATTGCTTGTGCTATAATTCTGGTACTTTTAAATCATCAAATCCATGTTAATTTGGCTGGTTTCTGCAGGAGGTTTTTCATGAATGTTTCACCTTCCAATAAACATGCCGTCACTCCGGTTAAATTATTGGCAAATTGCGACGTGTATGCCGAGGAATTATCTGAATGAGCCGTCTAAAAGTAGGGTTAGCCTTGGGCAGCGGGGCCGCCCGCGGATTGGCTCACATAGGCGTGCTCGAAGTGCTGGAGAAAGAAGGAATACCCATCGATATGATTGCCGGCACAAGTTCCGGCGCGATCATAGGTGCCGTTTATGCCAAAACAAAAAATGCAAAATCCATGAGACCGCTGGCGATCGCCTTTGGTTTGCGGAGGATGCGTTATTTTACTGATTTCGCCATCCCCCACGCTAATGCAGTGAGACCGGTGGCAAAAGCTTTGAGACTGCAAAAATTTAAATATTTTTCGGATTTAGCTATCCCATGGAGGGGCATCATTAAGGGCCGTCACATTGAAGCGGAACTTCAATCATTAGTCGGGTACAATACAGAATTCAAAGACCTGCAAATCCCTCTATCATGTGTCGCTGTTGACATCGATAAAGGGGAAGAAGTGGTGATCACGGACGGGAAAGTGTGGGAAGCCATCAGGGCCAGTTCATCCATACCGGTGATCATTACCCCGATGGAATGGCGCGGACGGAACCTGGTCGATGGATTACTGTTAAACCCTATACCGACTAAAACCGTCCGAGATATGGGCGCAGATTATGTGATTTCCGTTAATGTCCTCCCGCGTAAAGCAGCAAGCAATAACCTTGAATCCAATATCGTTTCCATCATGTTAAAATCTTTTTACTTGCTTGATTCCATGTTGGTAGAGACATCGATGAGCGCCGCAGATGCCGTAATCGAACCGGATGTAATCGGCATCTCTTTTACGGATTTCCACCACGCTAAAGAATGCATCGAAGCAGGCGCCGCGGCGACACGATTGGTAATTCCGGAAATAAAGAAAAAATTGGGTTTATCCTGACTCAGGAAAGATTTTTAGTGCAGAACAAATCGATTGCGGTACGAACGAAAAGTCTATTGGCGAGCCACGACCATAAAATGGTTGAATTTGACGAATCGATGGATTCAAATGTTTGCGGCGGTTTGCAATAGATGTTGCATTAATTCGCTTGTGCGGCGGAAGGAACAGAGGGCTTGTGCCTCGTTCCTCTTTCCTCAAGATTAGTGCGTTGAACGCATAAATTGTGAAAGGATCTTAACCTGATCTAGAAAATATATTGGCGAGTATTTCTACGGAGGTTTGTACAACGGAATTTTTTTCCTTTTAATGACGTTTGAAAACATTACCATACTTGGAACATAATACCAATTTTCCCCATCTTCTAATACAGTGTATAGCAGATCTATTTCTTTAACCTGACCGGTTTGAGCCATAACCGTAATGTCGTCCCCAATTCTCACGGGACGGACAATCGCGAGCATCACACCAGCGACGATATTACCCACCAAGTTTTGAGTGGCAAATGCAATAACAACACCGGTTACTGCGCCTATGCCAATAGCTAATCCGGGGTCTGAAGATAAAGAAGAAACAATGCCTATTGCTAGAATAATATAGACTACGCCTCTCAAGATAGACCGGATGTTGTGTCCGGCCGGCTCATTGCCGCGTCTCTTGAAAGCTTGAATGATGGCTCTGCCGATGAAT
>DLME01000284.1 GCA_002479215.1 Syntrophaceae bacterium UBA7544 | reverse complement strand
TGCGCAAAAGTTTTTGACAAATATCACACCTTTGCTGGAACCAATCACAAGACCTTAATCATAATCCTGTTAACTGTAATCACATCTCTCGCAGTACCTCTCCACCTTTTGATAACCTCCAAAAAATTACCGAATTAATGAGCTAGTGCAACGGTTCTAATTATGCGATAATGTATGCACGTTAAATAGATCCGTTATCAATGGCTATAAGGCTCTTTTAATCGAACCGGAGGACAGCCCAAATACCGGCGACGTAAAAAGTGATATGACGATAAAGAAAATTGAATGGTTTAGATAGAAAATAGGGCGCTGACCCTATTTTGTGATGCCTGACATTGGCTCTATATAATTATTGGAGGTTTTCATGACTAAGCAACGTGCGGTTTCTTCAACACGCAAAGTACAAAAAAACCGAAAGTAAAGCAAGCAAAAAAACTTGCCCGCCAAAAATCTTTTGCATTGGAGATACAACATTTTATTCGTCAAATAGAGAGTCTGTCCAGGGCAACCGATATGACTATGAAAACCGTTAGTAATGCCTTCTTGAATGAACGAAAACGGTTTAATAACTTCATAAAAATGAAGGGTATTCGAACTGTAGAAAAGGACGGATCAGAGTCATATGAGATCAAGCATGAAGACTTAGTAACATTCAAACGAATTGATAAGGATCTTACATCATACATTTTAGCGATGAAAAACATACCCCGGAGCTTTCTGTGTTCTCTCATTCACCATTATGATGCATATCTAGGTCGGTTGCTTCGTATGGCTTTTTTTGTAAAACCTGAACTACTGAACGCTTCTCAAAAACAACTTTTATTTACAGACCTTGTTGCTTTTCCATCCATTGAGGCTGCACGTGAATACATGATTGAAAAGGAAGTTGAAACAGTTATCCGTGATAGCCATGTTGCTCATTTTGATTGGATGGAGAACCGCTTCAAACTTAACCTACGCAAAGAATTGTCCATATGGCCTAAGTTTGTCGAAATTACTGAACGGCGTAATCTTTTTGTTCACTGTGACGGAGTGGCTTCTTCTCAATATTTCACAATGTGCCAGAAGCATGGCGTCAAACTCGAAAAACAGATTAAGGTAGGAGAAGAACTTGGCGTAACCCCAGACTACATCCAACAGGCTGTGGAGTGTATTCTAGAGATCGGGGTGAAACTCGGACATGTATTATGGCGAAAGTTGCAGCCAGATAATCTTTCTGATGCAGACATAGCACTTCATCATGCAACATATGATTTTTTGGTAGAGGAGCGATATGCATTGACAAAGACCTTACTTAATTTTGCAGTTAAGACACCTATTATTAAGTCATCAGAAGAGATTAAATGCTTCAATTTGATAAATCTTGCCATTGCACAAAATTTTTCTGCTGAAAGGACACAAGCTCTTGCGACATTAAAGAGTCATGATTGGTCTGCTTCAGAGGATCGATTTAAACTTGCAGTTGCAGTGCTAGAACGTAGGCATGATGATGCTGTCCTAATTATGAAGAGAATAGGATCAAAAGGTCCTGTCACTCGTGTAGAATATTCGTCATGGCCTCTTTTTAAGGATTTTCGTAACACAACAGAATTTCTGGCTACATATAAGGAACTTTTTGGTGAAGAATTTATTCTTCCAAAGGTTGATGATCTAGAGGATAAAGAGGAGAAAAAGGTATCAACAAAAGTAGCCGAATGACCGGGAGCGCCTTCCGTAGGAAAGCGCATAGTTAAACAGATAATTACCTTACCGGGAATTAACGCGCGTAGGGCGGGAACTTCCATCCAAGTTGGGAGTGTTAGTCCAGCAGAGGGGCGTTTATATCTTCCTTATCAATGCCCAATTTCTGAATCCGTTCAATTTCGTTGAGCTTCATTTTGATAACCACGATAAGTCCGATGATAGCGAGCCAGAAAACAGCAAGGCTCGTGTAGATTGTGTAAACCTCAACAGGCCCAGTAGGGAAGACGGGAATTTTTTCTTCCGCAAAGGCTAAAGAGTTGAAAGTTAATAAGAATAAAAATGACAGATAAAAAATCCTGGATTCCTGCCTTCGCAGGAATGACAGTAGTGAAATAATTATTTGAAGAAAAAGTTTTATTTTCATAAGCTCACCTAACTTAAAAAGCCGACCAGTGTCATAGTGATAAAATAAAGAAGATATATAACGCCAATTACCGTGAAGATTGGGCTTCTCTCGCCTCTGTTTGATTTGCGATCCAGAAAGGGAATGAGAAAGAAAAAGAATATTCCCATCGAAACACAGACAATAGCGATAGTTTCCCCATTGAAACCGAAAATGCTGCCGGGGAAAAGTTTTAGTGTTTCCAGCAAAAAGAGAAAATACCATTCGGGTTTGATGCCTTCCGGCGGAGCAGCGAGTGCGTTTGCCTTTTTGCCGATTTCCGGCGGCAGTAGAATTGCCAGCGTCATCACAATGCCCAGCACCACCAGCCAGATCATCATATCCTTGTAAAAAACATTAGGGAAGAAAGGCTCTTCTTTGTGATCTTTGCCTTCCAGAGAAACGGGAATGCTCATGCCGTGGTATTGCACAAAAAGCAGATGCAGGCCGATGAGAAGCATTGACACCAGCGGCAGAATCGCCACATGAAAGGCATAGAAGCGGGTAAGGGTATCACCGGTTACATCTGTGCCTCCCCTTAAGAAAATTTTGATAAAACTTCCGACAAAAGGTAAGGCGCCTGCTCCGCCGGTGGCCACTCGCACAGCGGCAAAGGCGCGCTCATCCCAGAGCATCAAATAACCGCTCAGGCCGAAGAAAATGGAGATGACTAAAAGAACAAATCCGGTCACCCAGAGAAGCTCCCGCGGCCTGCGGTAGGACTTAGTAAGCAGCGTGCCGAAGAGATGAATAAAGACAAAAACAATGCAAAGCTGTGCTCCCCAGTGATGCAGGGAACGGAAAAACCAACCTATGTTGATTTTCGTGACAATATCGATGATACTTTCGTAAGCAAAGTCGATATGCGGAATATAATAAAAAGCCAGCAGCATTCCTGTTATAAATTGTAGGATAAAAAGGAAAAGAGTAATGCCGCCGGTATAATACAAGAAATCGTAACGATGTTGAGGAATAAGTTTGCTTTTAGCCAGCCTCTTCAGTTCGGCAATATCGTAGCGCTCATCAATCCAATCTTTAAACTTTGGCCAGATCAACTTTAGCTCCCTTCCTGGCGATAATCATCTTTTCGCCTTTTTCCATGACTTCAAAAAACTCCAACGGTTTGGGCGGAGGACCGGCAATGTTTTTGCCTGTTTCGTCAAACCAGCCTTTATGGCAGGCGCAGTAAAATTTTTTCTCCGCCGGCCTGTAAGCCACATTGCATTCCATATGTGTGCAGACGCCACGTAAAGCGGCTGTAGAACCATCCTCTTTCTTCAGATAGATCCCGGGTACTCCACCCCAGGCAAATATTTTAGCTGAATTATTAGGAATAGCGGCAAAATCAGTTTTGTTTAAAACCACGAAATCCGGTTCCTTGCCGAGGGTAGGGAAGGCGAATTTGGCCAGGGGAAAGAGTGTGCCAGAGAAAAAGGCCAACAACGATCCCCCGAAAAGGGTATTGAGAAATTGCCGGCGTGTAATAAGGGAATATTTAAGCTTCATCTTTTCCCACCCTCCAACATTTTTTTAAACTTGTTTTTCAGCAGCGTCTTGCGCAAGCCCACAATGCCGTCGGTCGGACGCACATCCTTCGGGCAGGCGTCAATACAGCGAAAGACAGTATCGCAACCCCAGACACCTTTTTCATTATTGAACATCTCCAGCGATTTGGCAGGTCTTTCGTCACGTGAATCGAAAGAGAAA
>DLME01000140.1 GCA_002479215.1 Syntrophaceae bacterium UBA7544 | reverse complement strand
ACGGACAGTTTTTTACCATTTAAATAAGCGCCTTCACTGCGGACAGCAATAAACATTTCCTCCCGCATTGGATCATAAATTACACCCAGAATAATAATTTCGTCTTTTTCCAGAGCAATAGAAACACAAAAAACAGGATACCCATGAGCATAATTTGTTGTTCCATCCAAGGGATCGATTATCCAGCGCATTTTTCCGGCACCGACGATAGCCGGCGATTCTTCCGATAAAATTCCATGGTCGGGGAAGTTACGGCTGATCGCCGTAACGATTAAATCTTCGGAAAATTTATCTGCTTCGGTAACCAGATTAATTTCGCCCTTATAATGAATTTCATGTTCTTGGCTGAATTTTTCTTTTAGGAGCGCCCCAGCCCTTCGTGCAATCTCTTCAGCAAAATTTTTCCATTGCCACATAGTGTAAAACTCCTCCTATATTTAACGAAACATATTAGTAGTAAAATTTACAAAAAATATAAAGTAATAATATAAATACTGCTTATCCTTTTAAAGGATTGCACTGTGGTAAAATTAATGATAGTCAATATATAAACATATTCTTATTTGTGATTTATATGGCTACAGAAAACTCAAATAATAATTTTAAAGGCTTAAAAGCTAAAAGAGAAGCTCGCGGTCTTTCTCTTAAAGATGTATTCCGGCGCACACGCGTAAGCGTTGCCTATTTAGAGGCCATAGAAAATGGCGACTTTCATCTGCTGCCGGAGTCCATCTACGCAAAAAATTTTATTAAAAGTTACGCCCGCATTTTAGATATTGACAGCAAACTAATCCTTGCCCAATATGAAGACTATATTAATTCTCTAAATATTTTAGAAAATATTCCGGTTGAAGATGTTCCAGACAAAGTTTTTCTTTTTACAAGAATCACTCACTATGGCACTTTTTGGGCAATTGCATCAATTTTAATAGTTGTTACTTCCGTAATATGGTTGATTTCTATGCAATATCGACCCGCAACAGACACCATGAATGACTCAACTGGAAAAGTTTCCGCTTCTGTCGAAAATAAAGGACAAATAGTAACTACACTAGTTAATACGGCTGCTTCCATAAACGAACAAACGACAGCCAATTTAAATCCTGTCGTAAACGATCCTGATAAACAAGCGCAAGTTGCGTCCTCCGGGGGGGATGTTACTGCCAAGCCTTCGGCGGAAGTTGAGCAACCAGCAGCTAATGAAGAAGTCAGCCGCTTGATTATTAAAGCAACTGAAGAAACGTGGATAAGGATTAAAACCGATCAAAATCCTCCATTCCAAGTCTTGTTAAAGCCTGGAGAAAAAATCGAATACAAAGCAGCAAGTTTTGATATGGATATTGGCAATGCCGGCGGAATTAAAATAAAATTTAGGGGAAAAGAAATAGAAAACCTGGGGAAATCAGGGCAGGTAGTCCGCTTGCGGTTACCATAATTTTAAAAAATAAAAAAGGATGAGGTACTATATGTTTGGAATAGGAATGCCGGAATTACTGATAATATTGGTAATTATTTTGATTATTTTCGGTGTCGGAAAACTGCCGGAAATCGGTTCAGCTTTGGGCAAAGGAATTAAAAACTTCAAGAAATCAGTCAACGAAAATAACGAAATAGCCAACAAAGAAACAAAAAAAGGAAGAAGAAAAAAATAAACTCTGATGGAAAAAACGGCACAGTATCGATTATTGTTGCTTTATTAAAGCAAACTGTATCCCTTCTATTTATGCTTTAAGGGGGCGATTATTTTGATAAAACCTCATTTTAAAGAGGTAATTTCCATTAATCTTATAGGCAAGTTTTAAAAAAATTGGCAATGCACGTTGCCGTTCAAAAGGGAACATCGTCTGTCGGAGTTCCAGCATTATTGGAACTTACAGATGAGGCCTCCGAAGATGAATCATCCGCTTTGCTCTGAGCTTTGGAATCAAGCATCTGCATATTGGAAGCTATAATTTCCGTGGTAAAGCGTTTTACACCATCCTTATCTTCCCAGGAGCGTGTTTGAATCCGCCCTTCCACAAATATCAACTTTCCTTTAACTAGATAATTGCCACAAATTTCAGCTAATTTCCCGAAAGTAACTATTCTATGCCACTCTGTTTTTTGAACTTTTTCTCCATTTTTATCTTTCCACTGTTCGTCCGTGGCTAAATTGAAATTAGTGACCATTGTGCCATCCGGTGTATAACGAACTTCCGGATCTTTACCCAGTCTGCCAATTAACATTGCCTTGTTTACCATTTTGACCTCCCTATTGATAAGTCTCATTTATAATACATAACATTGCTGCTTGTAGCAAACTAAATTTGCATTGCCAACTCGTTTTAAAATTATCTTTAGCATCCGGTTATTATTATACAATCCTACTTGACTATTTGGCAAAATAAATATAATCAAACTAGCTTTATAAAAAGCGGAGAAATTATGGAAGATAATGAACTTTTGCATGCCCGTCTGGAGAAAATAGCGGCCCTAAGAGCAGCGGGGGTCGACCTATATCCCAATGATATAAAACCCCAAAATACTACGGCAGAAATTTTTGCTCAGTTTGGTAATTCTGATAGCGAGAATCTTTCTAAGTTAAGGCAGAAATTTTCCCTAGCGGGACGGTTAATGGCCGTGCGCAATTTCGGCAAAGCGGCGTTTATCAAGATTCAGGACCGCAGGGGCCAAATCCAAAGCTACATAGCCAAAAACATCCTGAGCGATGATGCGTTCTTCATTTTTAAAAAACTTGATATTGGTGATATTGTTTATATTTCCGGCAAACTCTTTCGTACTAAGACCAACGAATTAACTATCGAAGCAGAGGATTTACGCCTGCTTTCCAAAGCAATAAGGCCTCTGCCGGAAAAATGGCACGGCCTCACCGATATTGAAACCAGATACCGCCAGAGACATCTTGATTTGATTAGCAGCCCCAAGGTTAAGGAAATTTTTTACAGGCGCAGCCGTATTATTCAACTTATTCGCAAATTTATGGACGAGCATGACTTTTTAGAAGTGGAAACACCGATGATGCAACCGCGTGCCGGTGGAGCAATTGCCCGCCCCTTTAAAACCCATCATAATGCACTGGATATGGATTTTTACTTACGGATTGCCCCGGAGCTTTATTTAAAGAGGCTTGTTACCGGCGGGCTGGAAAGAGTCTATGAAATTAATCGTAACTTCCGCAACGAAGGCATTTCGACTTTTCATAATCCAGAATTTACCATGCTGGAATTTTATTGGGCCTATACTACTTATGAAGATTTGATGCCTTTTACCGAAAATTTATTTACCTTTATTGCTGCCGATTTATTTAGTGGGCTGAAATTCAATTATCAGGATACCCAAATCGACTTGACCCCGCCTTGGCGGCGCGTATCCGTTAAGGAAGCTCTTGTAGAAATGGCAGGAATGCCCCCAACTGCGCTGGAAAATCAAGCCCAGGCTTTGGCTTTTGCCCGGAGGGCCGGTTGCGAAAGCAAAGAAACCGATTCTTTAGGGAAAATCTTAATGGCCATTTTCGATGAGCTTGTCGAAAAAAAGCTCATTCAACCGACATTTGTCACTCATTATCCGGTGGCTGTATCTCCCCTTTCGCGCCGGTCGGCTACTGATATTAACTTAACCGACCGATTTGAATTATATATTTACGGCAAGGAAATTGCCAATGCCTTTTCAGAATTAAATGATCCCGGTGATCAAAGGGAAAGATTTTTACAACAGTTGAAGGAAAGAGAGGCCGGTGATGACGAAGCTCATGAAATGGATGAAGATTACATCAGAACATTGGAATACGCTATGCCACCCACAGCCGGTGAAGGTATCGGTATCGACCGCATGGCAATGCTTTTTACCAATTCAGCTTCCATTAGAGACGTCATTTTATTTCCTATGTTAAGGACAAGACAGGAATAAAATAGCGATAATCACTAATTTTTTCCAGGAAATTAAATAACCCCCATTGCAGGATGTTTTTTAATGCCTTACGAATTTTTTATAAGCAAACGTTATTTAAGAGCGAAACGCAAGCAAGTTTTTGTTTCGATCATCACCTTTATCTCGATCTTTGGTATTTTTTTGGGTGTAGCGGCCTTGATTATTGTGCTTGCAGTTATGAATGGATTTGAAACGGACTTACGCACGAAAATCCTGGGGATTAAATCCCATATCGAACTGACGGCGGATATAGGCGGCTCCATGAAAAACTATACAAAAGTTCAAGAATTGATTACCGGAACGGAAGGAGTCGTTGCTTCCACTCCTTTTATTTACACTCAGGCGATGATTCGCAGCGGTAACGGTGTCAGCGGTGTAGTCATTCGCGGTTTGGATACTCAAAGCGCTTTCCAAGTTATCAATTTGGGAAAAATCAGAGAGGGCAGTATTGAATATCTCAATAAAATTCCCCAGGAACTCTCCCGGAAGTACAATGAACAGATAGGCGGAATTGTCATCGGTAAGGAAATGGCGAGAAATATGGGAATTTTTCTTTACGATACAATCACCATTATTTTGCCGGTGGGTATCTCTACGCCGATGGGCATGATGCCCCGCATGAAGAAATTTGCCGTTGTAGGTATTTTCGAGTCTGGATTTTACGAGTACGATTCGACACTTGCTTATTTATCTTTACGTAATTGTCAGGATTTTTTACAAATGGGTGATAGTGTCACCGGAATTGATATTAAAGTCGATGATATTTATAAGGCGGATAGCATTGCCCGCAGAATTCAAAGTAAACTGGGTTTCCCCTTTTGGGCGAATAACTGGATGCAAATGAATAAAAATCTTTTTGCCGCCTTAAAACTGGAAAAACGCGTCATGTTTATTATTTTGAGTTTAATTGTCCTTGTTGCTGCTTTTAATATAATCAGCGCTTTGATAATGATTGTTATGGAAAAAAGCAAAGATATCGCTATTTTGAAATCAATGGGAGCAACTTCCCGCGGCATAATGAAAATATTCATATATCAAGGCCTGATTGTAGGCGTAATCGGGACATTTTTAGGCTGTATTGCGGGTCTTTCTGTAGCCCTGAACTTGCAGAAAGTATCGCTTTTTGTGGAGAAAATTTTCCACTTTAAGATTTTACCCGGTGATGTTTACTACTTGAGCGAGCTTCCCTCACAGGTTAATTATGGTGATGTTATTATCATTATTATCGGCACATTGATTGTTTGCTTCTTATCCACAATTTATCCTTCCTTAAGAGCATCGCGGTTGGATCCGGCAGAAGCCTTAAGGTATGAATAATTAATTTTATGAAAGTCAAAGATGATCTTACTGAAAAATTTATCGAAAACTTTTTTTAAAGACGGCAATAAAATTGAAGTACTGCGCGGCCTGAATATGGAAATTGCCAAGGGAGAATCATTGGCAATGCTTGGTGTTTCCGGCGCCGGCAAAAGTACTTTAATTCATATTTTGGGCACGTTGGATCACCCGACGGAAGGGCATCTTTATATAAATGGACTAAATGTTTTTGCTTGGGAAGAAAAAAAGATGGCTCGATTCCGCAATTCAATGATAGGTTTCATTTTTCAATTTAATAATTTACTTCCCGAATTCGATGCCATAGAAAACACTATGATGCCGGCTTTAATCAGCGGCATGCCGAGAAAGCAAGTCGCTGAAAAAGCTTGTAAAGTGCTTGCGGAAGTTGGATTAGAACATCGATTAAGGCACAAGCCGGGAGAACTTTCCGGCGGAGAGCAACAACGGGTGGCCATTGCTCGCGCTCTGATAATGGAGCCGGAAATATTGCTTGCGGATGAACCTACAGGAAATCTTGACACAGAGACAGGAAAAAAGATAGAAGACATTCTGGTTAATTTAAATGCAATAAGAAAGATCACACTTGTTGTCGTAACTCATAACAAATTATTAGCAGAAAGGATGTCCCGCAGGATCGGGCTGCGCGACGGAAGAATTTATGATTATAAATAAAATAGCTCGTCCTGTGTGTTCGATATTTTTGCTTTTGTCGCTTTTCCCTCTTCTCCATGCTCACGCTCAGGAATTAAAAAAAATCAGCATACTGCCTTTTGAAGTTTACAGTAAGGAAGATAGTGCCGCCATCAAAGAGTCCCTATATAGAAAATTGTCCGAAGAATTAAAAAAGGAAAAACGTATTCAATTGATTTCTGCGGATTCGTTTCTTAAAGGTAAAGCGAAAGTAGATGAACGTCGGGCGATTAGCGCGGGGAAATCTCTGCATGCTGATTTTGTTGTTATGGGTAGTTTGACCCAACTGGATGAAACTTTAAGTGTTGACGCTAAAATAATTGATATCGGCACGGGAAATATTTTATCTCCGGTTTCCGTTCAAGGCAAAGGATTGGCCAATCTCGGTTCTATAGCAGCTCAATTAAAAACCGAAATTCTTGTTCGAACAGGACTAATTGAGAAAATAGCCAAAATTGAAATTAAGGGAAATCGAAAGATTGAGGCGTCCGCCATTATTCAGCAGATTAAAAGCAAAGAGGGTAAGCCTTTTTTTGAAGAAGATGTCACCGCCGATATTAAGACAATTTTCAAAATGGGCTTTTTCCTGGATGTAAGCGCGGGGGCGGCTTCAACGCCGCAAGGGAAAATTGTAACTTTTACTGTGCTGGAAAAAGGGCTGATCACGGATATTCAGATCAAAGGCAATAAAGCCTTAAGCAAAGATGATATCCAAGAGGTCATGACAATCAAGACCAAACAAAGTTTGAATCAGGAAAAAATCAAGGCAGACATAGAAAAAATTAAAACACTTTATGACAGTAAGGGTTATTATAATGCCGAGATAACCGACGCAGTCGAAAAAGATGGAGAAAAAGATTTCCACGTAATTTTGGATATCAAAGAAAATGACCGGGTCTATGTCAGAACGATTACCTTTGAAGGTAATGAAGCCTACTCTTCCAAAGAGCTTAGAAACATGATGAGCACTTCAGAATACAACATTTTAAACTTTTTTACAGATTCCGGCTTATTGAAGCGCGATCAACTCAAGCAAGACGTCAATAAATTAATCGCTTTTTATTTCAATAACGGTTTTATTAATTCTCAAATCGCCGAACCAGAAATAACATTCGATAAAAAAGGAATTTACATAAAAATTCAAATTAAAGAGGGGAAAAGATTTAAAATCGGTAAGGTGGAAATTTCCGGCGATTTACTCGTAAAGCCCAGAGCCGAATTGCTGGAAGCGTTGAAAACAAAGCAAGGCAACAATTATGACCGCGAAGCGATCATGAAGGACATAGATTTGTTAACGCAAGCCTGTAATAATGAAGGCTACGCCTATGCCGATGTTAATCCGAAAATTGATACCAAAGAAAAAGAACAATTGGTCGATGTTGATTTTCAAATAACTAAAGGCGGACTGGTTTATATTAACCGTATTAATATTACCGGCAATACCAATACCCGCGACAAGGTTATCCGGCGCCAGTTGGAAATAGTTGAAGGGGACTTGTATTCCAACTATAAATTAAAGAACAGTTATGCTAATTTGAACCGCATCAGGTACTTTGAAGAAGTAGATTTCCAGACGGAAAAAAGCCTTGATAAAAGTAAAACAGACATCAATATACGGGTTAAGGAAAAAAATACCGGTACGTTTATGGTTGGCGCCGGTTACAGCGCGGCTGATCAGGCTATTATCATGGGGCAGATAACCGAACAAAATTTCCTGGGTTATGGTCAAACTTTAAGTCTGAAAGCGTCTTTAGGTTCCACCACCAACGCGATTGACTTATCTTTTACCGAACCATGGCTTTTTGACCTGCCCCTTTGGTGTAAAGCGGACATCTGGAAATATCAAAAAATATATGACTCTTACACTTTGGATACACGCGGTGTAGGGCTTACTTTCGGCTATCCGCTTTGGGAAAAAGTAAGCGGCTACGCCGGCTATAATCTTTCCTACAATGATATTGAGGATGTTATTCTAACCACTGCACCACAGAATATTATAGATCAGACAGGTGAAAGAATCGAAAGCGCCGCAACATTAAGTTTAGTACGCGATACAACCGACGATATTATGTTTCCCACCAAGGGAACTAAAACCAGCATATCTATAAAATACGCAGGTCCCCCTTTGGGAGGGGATGTAAAATTAATCAAATACTCAGCGGGGGCCTACGTTTATTATCCGCTGTTTTGGGATATGGTATTTGGAGCGAAAGGGCGGATTGGATATATCCAAAACATGGATGATGACTCTTCAAGAATACCCATATTCGAAAGGTATGTTTTAGGCGGTATTAATGATCTGCGCGGATTTCGTTACATCGGTCCGACTAATCCGGGGACGGATAATGTTATTGGGGGGACAACCATGTTAGTCTTTAATTTTGAACTCGTCTTTCCACTCATTAAAGATGCCGGCATGAAAGGCGTTCTTTTTTACGATGCCGGTAACACCTGGGATAGCGGATATTATATTAATGATTTGAGGCAGTCCGTAGGATGCGGTATTCGCTGGTATTCGCCGATCGGCCCTTTAAGGCTTGAATACGGCTACGTGCTTAACCGCGGGAATATAAATGATGATTCTATGGGCCGTTTTGAATTTACTATCGGCATGTCGATGTAACCAAATAGCGGGTAAAAAAGATATTTTATCTGTAAATAAATAGAGAGGAGAATTTATATGAAAAGAAATATTTGCCTGATGGGAGGAATTATCTTGCTGCTTTTTGTCTGGAGCACTAATTCTTTGGCTGCGGACAAAATCGGTTTTATCAACATGAGGGAAATAATGCAAAGTTCTACCGCCGGTAAAAAAGCGGGAGAGGATTTAAAAAAAGTGGCGGAAAAGAAACAAGCTTCAATTTCTTCGGCAGAAAAAGAACTTAAGAAAATGAAGGACGAATTGGATAAACAAGGCTCCATTCTGACGGCTAGTGCGCGCAGAGATAAAGAAGACGCTTACCAAAAGAAATTGCGCGACTATCAATTGCTGGTTAATGACGCCAATGAAGAACTCAAAAAGCGCGATCAGGAAATCTCTCTGAAGCTGCTGCCGGAAATATTGAAAATCGTACGCACTATCGCTGAAAAAGAGAAATACACTTTGGTTATAGACATAGCAAGCATGCCGATACCTTATTTTGCTAAAGAAGATGATTTTAGTAAGAAAGTCATCGAAGAGTATAATAAATCAAAATAACAAGGAATCTCTCTTTTGATGGAAATGACACTTAAGGAAATAGCCCGGATTCTCGACGGCACTGTAATTGGCCGGGACGATGTAATCATTAAGAATATAATGTCCATTGAGGAAGCAAATGAAGGCGATCTTACATTCATCGCCAACAAAAAATATCTGAAAAAAATGAAGCTGACTCAAGCTTCGGCTATTCTTGTTCCGCCTCAAACGGTAGCGGAAGGTAAAAATCTAATTATCGTGGCCGATCCTTACGCCTCAATGGGGAAGTTATTGATGATATTTTTTCCGGTAGAACACGGCCATAAAGGTATCAGTAAAGACGCTTATATTGAAGATGGCGCAATTGTTTCTCCGGAGGCACATGTATTCCCCAAGGCATTCATTAGACACGGGGTAAAAATCGATAAGGGAGCTGTTATCTACCCCGGCGTTTATATCGGCCATAACGTTGCTGTCGGCGAAAACTCTATAATTTATGCCAATGTTACCGTGTATCATTCCTGTATCATCGGGAAGCGGGTAATTTTACACGCTGGAGTTGTTGTCGGCGCTGATGGCTTTGGCTTTGCCAATCCCGGTAAGGAAAATAACAAAATCCCGCAGGTGGGGTTTGTGCAGATAGATGACGATGTGGAAATCGGCGCTAACTCAGCTATTGACCGAGCAACAATGGGAAAAACATGGATTCAGCGCAATGTTAAGATTGATAACCTCGTTCAAATCGCTCACAATGTCGTCATTGGCGAAAATTCAATTATTACCTCCCAAGTGGGAATTTCGGGAAGCACAAAACTCGGGAAAAGCGTGATTGTCGGCGGACAAGTGGGCATGGCGGGACACATTAAAATTGGCGATAATGTTATGATAGCGGCCACAGCATCAATCCATAAGAATATTAAGTCCGGACAGATTGTCGCCGGGAGCCCGCATACGTCGCATAAGGAATGGCTAAAAATTGAAGCCTGTCGGCTAAGACTTCCGCGAATGAGAGCAACGCTGGAAGAGCTGGTGAAGAAAGTTGAATATCTCCAAGAAAAAATAAATAAATCCTCAAGTGAAGGTTAGATAAATGAAGATTCATCCCACAGTAATTATTTCTCCGGATGCAAAATTGGAAGCAAACGTTGAAATTGGGCCTTATTCTGTAATTGGAGCTGATGTGAAAATCGGGAAAGACACAATCATTGGTCCGCATGTGGTAATTGAAGATTACACTCACATTGGCGAAGGATGTCACATCCATCAGTTTTGTTCCATCGGAGCTCCTCCCCAGGATTTGAAATTTGGCGGAGAAAAGACCCGTGTAGTTATTGGCAACTTCAATACTATTCGGGAATTTGTAACCATTAACCGCTCCACTGCCGCTGATATTGGCGTAACTATAATGGGCGATCATAACCTAATTATGGCCTATTGCCATGTGGCGCATAATTGCCAGTTAGGCGATAGAATTGTTATGGCCAACGGAGCAACTTTGGCCGGCCATGTCCATGTTGAAGATAATGCTATTATTGGTGGGTTAACCGGTATACATCAATTTTCCTCTATCGGTGCCCATTGCATTATTGGGGGAGCCTCAGCGGTGGTCAAGGATGTGCCTCCTTATACCATGGCTTCCGGTAACCATGCCAAACTGTTCGGCTTAAATCTTGTTGGACTTAAAAGACGCAATTTTTCGGAAAAAACGATCAAAGCACTCAAAAATGCCTACCGTATTATTTTCCGTTCTAATCTTCTTCTGGAAGCGGCCTTAAAAAAAGCACAGGACGAAGTAGAAGATGTCCCGGAAGTAAGGCATTTTATAAAATTTATCCAAGAATCGAAAAGAGGCACTTGCCGTTAAAAAAAATATGATTGGGGAAAGAAAAAAGATTAAAATTGGTGTTGTCGGAATCGGACACCTGGGCAATTATCATTTACAAAAATACCAGAAATTGGAAAATTGCGAAATTATCGCTGTGGCTGATACAATCATGGATCGTGCCCAAAAGGCGGCGGGAATTCATAATTGCCTCGCGCTTCCCGATTACCGCGCCATGCTGGGTCAGGTTGATGCTGTAAGCATTGCCGTTCCGACAGGAGAGCACCATAAAGTCGCCAGGGATTTTTTGGCAGCAGGTGTGGATGTCTTGATAGAAAAGCCCATCTGCGCAACTTTGGAAGAAGCAGATGAATTAATAGGATTAGCAAAGAAGAAGAATTTGATTCTTCAAGTTGGCTTTGTCGAAAGATTCAATCCCGCTATTATGGCTCTGGAGAAAGTTATGACCAGACCAGTCTTTATCGAGTCGCATCGGCTGCACCCCTTCTTTGAGCGAGGCACGGATGTGGATGTTATTCTCGATTTGATGATTCATGATCTGGACATTATACTGAAATTTGTTGATTCACCGCTCCGTAGCGTCGAGGCGGTCGGGGTTCCCTTTCTTTCCGATAAAATTGATATATCCAATGTGCGGCTTTCTTTTGACTCGGGCTGTATCGCCAATATTACGGCCAGCCGCATCAGCGCTAAAACCATGCAGAAAATCCGTTTCTTCAGCCCGGAAGGGTACCATTCAGTTGATTGCCAGAAAAGGGAAATTTTATCTCTGGGCAAAAGAAAAAACGAAGCTGGTCAGCAGCAGATAATTCAAAACAGCATCGAAGTGGGCAGCCACGATCCTTTAGAGGAAGAGATCCGCTCTTTCATCAACGCTGTGGTCAGCCGCTCCCGGCCGCTTATCTCCGGCGAAGATGCCCGGAAGTCTCTGGAACTCGCTATTGACATAATCAAAAAAATGAAAACCGCCGAGGTAATATAATAATATGATTCCGATGGTGGATTTAAAAAGGCAGTACCGTGCCCTAAAAAGTGAAATTGATGCTGCGATCAGCGGGGTCTTAGAACAAACGCAATTTATTCTCGGTCCTAATGTAAGTAAACTGGAAGAAGAAATCGCTGCCTATTACGAGCTGCCATATGCTGTCGGGGTAGCCAACGGCACGGATGCTTTGCTTCTGGCCCTGCGCGCTTGCGGTGTTAAGGCCGGTGACGAAGTAATAACGACCCCATTTACCTTTATCGCCACAGCGGAAGTAATTGCCCTTTTAAATGCCATCCCGGTTTTCGTGGACATTTGCCCCGATACTTTTAATCTTGATTGCACTCAAATTGCCGGGAAAATAACCCGTAAAACTAAAGCTATTATTCCGGTCCATTTATTTGGTCATCCTGCCGATATGGCGCCCCTTATGGAAATAGCGAGAAAACACAAACTCAAAGTAATTGAAGATTGCGCACAAGCTTTCGGCGCTAAATACCATTCTCAAAAGGTAGGCACCATAGGTGATGCCGGCTGTTTTAGTTTCTTTCCCAGTAAAAATTTGGCCGGATACGGCGATGGCGGAATGGTTATTACCAAAAACGAAGAGATTGCCAGGCAATTAAAAATGTTGCGTAATCATGGAAGCTCTGTGCGCTACCATCATCAAATAGTAGGGCACAACAGCCGCCTGGACGAAATTCAGGCCGCCGTCATTCGCGTCAAACTCAAAAAAATTAGTCAGTTTAACGAAGCTCGCCGCAAAAATGCCGTCGCTTATTGCGCGGCCATCAATCGAAAAGATATAATTTTGCCTTCTGCCGCTTCCGGTTGCGATCATGTGTATCACCAATTTACTATTCGTTCAAAAAATCGTGATACTCTCGCTCGCGCTCTTCGGGAGAAGGGCATTGCGTCGGCCGTTTACTATCCTGTGCCGCTGCATCAGCAGGAAGTTTTCCTAAATTTGTACAATTTGCCGGTAAAACTGCCTCAGAGCGAAGTATGCGCGAGCGAAGTTCTTTCGCTGCCGATGTTTCCGGAATTGAATCAAGAAGAAATCAGTTTTATTGCCGATGTGATTAATAATGCCCGGTAAAGAAAAAAATCCCATCCCGCAACAAGTTTCTGCGGCCGGAAAAAACAAAACAATAATGATTGTTGCCGGCGAGGCATCAGGCGATATGCATGGCGCTAGGCTGGTCCGGGAGATGTTAAAAATAGATCCATCACTTAATTTTTATGGCATCGGCGGCAACAGGATGCAGGATGCCGGAGTTAAGCTTCTGGTTAATGTGGCTGAGACAGCAGTTGTCGGCTTGACCGAGGTTATATCAAAATTTGGTACTTTATTCAGGATCATCCGGCAGGCGAAAAAATCTCTGGACGAGATGAAACCGGAACTTGTCATTTTAATCGACTATCCGGATTTTAATTTGTATTTTGTTGCACCAGCAGCAAAAAAAAGGAATATAAAAATATTTTATTATATTAGTCCGCAAGTCTGGGCATGGCGCAAAAGCCGAATTAATAAAATTAAGAGATTAGTGGATAAAATGGCTGTCATTCTTCCCTTTGAAGTTGATACATACGCGGTAAAAGGGTTTGTGGTTGATTATGTGGGCCACCCCCTGCTGGATTTAGTGAAACCAGCCTATTCCAAACAAGAATCGAAAAAAATATTTAATCTTGATGAGAGCAAAACAACAATTGGGCTTTTACCCGGCAGCCGTGTTACGGAAGTAAAAAAATTACTGCCGGAAATTCTGCGAGCGGCGGAAATATTAGCGCGAAGAATACCAAACGTACAATTTGTCTTGCCGCTGGCCGATATGCTCGATGAAAAAATTGTCGCTGAAATTACTTCGCGCTTTTCTGTGAAAGTAAGGGTAATTGCCGGCCACACGTACGAAGCTATTTCCTGCGCCGATTTGGCCATTGTCGCTTCGGGCACGGCGACACTGGAGACAGCCCTGTTGGGAGTTCCCATGATTATCATCTATAAGATATCTCCTCTTTCTTATTTTGTCGGCAAATTGTTCATTCGTATAAAAAATATTGGTCTGGTCAATATCATTGCCGGTAAAACTGTGGTGCCGGAACTGATTCAGGGTAAGGCCAATGCACAAAGCATTGCTTCCGAGGCCATTGATATTTTAACAAGTGTGGAAAGAAAAAAAGAAATGATAAATGAACTGGCGGCAATTCGGGCTAAGCTGGGTAAGCCCGGCGCGGCAATAAGAGCTGCCCAACTGGCGCTAGATATGCTATAAAGGAAACTATGGATGCATTTAAACGTCTTTTAAGGCTGGCTAAACCCTATAAGCTCCGCTTAGCTATTGCTATGATTTGTATGATGCTCGCCGGAGCTGCACAGTCGTCGATAGCTCTTTTATTTAAACCGCTTCTAGACGGTCTCTTTTTAAAAAAAGACTCTTATGCACTAGACCCCAATACACTTAAATGGGTTCTCCCTCTTGCCGTAGTTGTTATTTTCTTTTTGAAGGCTGTTTGTAATTACGGCCAAACAGTTATCATGAGCTTTGTTGGTCTGAAAATTGTCGCCGATTTGCGTAATAAACTTTACGAGCAAATTCAGAAGCAATCATTATCTTTTTTCACACAACATCCGACGGGATTACTTATGTCGCGGATTACGAATGACGTTAATTCCATTCAATCTGCGTCTTCGGAAGCAGTAACCAGTCTGATTAGAGACACCTTTACGCTTATTTTTCTTGTTTGTATAATATTTTATACCGATTGGAAGCTTGCTTTCATCTCTTTAATAGTTTTTCCGCTCACCATTTATCCAATCTCCACTTTTGGTAAAAAAATTAGGAAAGTAACCACATCCAGCCAAATAACCATGGGAACTTTAACTACACTTTTACACGAAACCATCTCCGGAACTCGCATTGTTAAAGCCTTTTGCATGGAAAAATATGAAAATAAAAGATTTGCGGCAGAAAATGAACTACTCTTAAAGCTAAGTTTTAAGGTAGTCACCGTTAACGCCATCTCTAGCCCCCTTATGGATTTCCTTGCCGGGTTGGGCATTGCGGCGATAATAGTTTATGCTGGTTATCAGATCGGGCATGGTTATTCAACCCCGGGCACATTTGCTTCATTTTTAACAGCAGCATTAATGCTTTACGAACCTGTCAAGAGACTCACTAATGTTAATAATACCATTCAACAGGGTATTGCCGGTGCGGAGCGCGTTTTCAGCATCATTGATCGCGTACCCGATATTATAGATAAACCCAATGCCATCACTCTTCCGCCCATTACCCGCGATATTAATATCAAAAACGTTACATTTCGTTACGAAGAGACGCCGGTATTGAAAAATATAAATCTTTCCATCAAAGCCGGCGAGGTTGTCGCGTTTGTAGGTATGAGTGGCGGAGGGAAGACATCGCTGGTTAATTTGATTCCAAGGTTCTATGATGTCAGTGCAGGCCGCATCCTTATTGACGGGCACGATATTAGAGACGTGACCATGCAGTCGCTGCGTAACCAGATAGCTATTGTCACGCAGCAGACGATTCTTTTTAACGATACCGTAAAAAATAATATTGCTTACGGAGATATCGACCGAACCGAGGGAGACATAATCAGCGCCGCCAAAGCAGCCAATGCGCATAATTTTATCAGGAAATTGCCCCAAGGATATGATAGCAACATTGGTGAATTGGGCACCAAGCTCTCCGGAGGAGAAAAACAAAGAATTTCTATTGCCCGGGCGCTGCTCAAAAACGCTCCCATTTTAATCCTTGACGAGGCTACTTCATCGCTGGATACGGAAGCGGAAATTGAAGTGCAGGATGCGTTGGATAATCTCATGAAAGGGCGTACCACACTGGTTATAGCGCATAGGCTTTCCACGATCCGCAATGCCGATAGGATTATTGCGTTAGTTAATGGAGAAATTGTTGAAGAAGGAGACCACGAAACGTTACTTAAGAAAAAGGGTGAATATTTCCGTCTGTATAATTTGCAATTCAAAGATGAAGGGAATAATGTGGAAAATGAACAATTGGCAAAGGATTTGGGATGACGACGACGAAGCCATCAGTCGTTACCGGCCAGCCAGGACAATTGCATCTGTCCTTTCTTTGCCTTATTGCCTGATTATCAATTTTCGCAATTGGCTTTACGATCAAAAAATACTGCCGGCAGTAAAGCTTCCCTGTCCGGTGATTAGCGTTGGGAATATCACCGTCGGTGGGACTGGTAAAACTCCCTGTATAATTATGCTGGCTAAAATGCTGAAAAAAAACGGTTTTCAGCCGGCAGTTCTAAGCCGCGGCTACGGCGGCAAAAGCGTCCAATCGGTTAATATCGTTTCGGATGGTCAAAAGATTTTACTCGAAAGCAAAACCTCCGGAGACGAGGCGCTTTTGATTGCTCAATCTCTAGCAGGCGTTCCCGTAATTACCGGTTCCCAACGAATTGTTACCGGTAGGGCTGCCATCAACCAATTCGGAGCAAATGTTCTTATTTGTGACGATGCTTTTCAGCACCGGAAAATATTTCGGGATATAGATCTGGTTTTATTGGATAGCCAAAATCAACCGGGGAATGACCATATTCTTCCGAGGGGAAGATTGCGCGAACCGATTGCAGGGCTAAGACGTGCCGGCGCCTTTGTGATTACGCGCACCTCAGAAGGGCCCCAAACAAACAACATTATCGGCAAATTGGCGCAAGCTGAAAATATTCCTATTTTTATGAGCATCCATAAGCCGAAGGATATAATCAAGGCGAACAACGGTCGGCAATGGCCGATTTCCGAATTAAAAGGGAAAAACGTTTGTGCTTTTTGTGGAATAGCTAAGCCCGAATCATTTAAAAATACTCTGCTTGCCGCCGGGGCGCAAGTTTTGTTCTTTGATATTTTCTCCGATCACCATCGCTATAGCGGAAACCAATTGGGAAAAATTAAAAAACAATTTATTGATTATCGCGCTGACTTTCTTATTACAACGCAAAAGGATGCCATCCGCCTTCAGGAATTCCCTGAATTTTTAAATATAATTTGTATTTTGCGCATAGAGATGGAAATCACTCCATCCATGGAATTATTTGAGAAATTTATTTTAAATGAACTTGCAGCGGCTCAGGAATCAAAAGTTCAATAAGGATGCCTGTAGTGATAAAAATAGGATTAGTTTTAATAAGACATATACCGTTGGGCTTAAGAAGGCTATTCGCCGTTGGGCTGGCTGAATTCGGTTATCGGCTTTCCTTAAAACATCGGCTTATCGCCCTGCATAACTTAAGTCTGTCTTTTCCCGACAAGAAGTTGGAAGAAATAGTGAAGATTGCGAAAAAATCATACCGCAGTTTTTCTTTTGTGGTCGCCGAATTTTTCGATATTCCTTATTTAAATAAAAGCAATCTACATCGCTGGATTAGCATCGAAGGCCTGGATAATTACAAGCAAGCGTGCACGGAAGAAAAGGGTGTTCTCCTTTTTGGCGCTCATTTCGGCAACTGGGAAATAGGCAATGCGGCCTTAGCGGTAATGACGCAGCCGTTTATTTTTGTTTACCGCATTCTGGACAGTCCTTTGCTGGAAAAAGTAATTACCGGTGTGCGCGCCACTTACGGCAACATTTCTCTTTCTAAAGAGAATACCATGCGGAAGATGATTCGGCTATTGAAAAATGGTGCTACAATTAATCTGCTCATCGATCAAAACGTCGCCTGGTATGGAGGAGTATTTGTTGATTTTTTTGGCCGCCAAGCTTGCACCACATCTGGCCTGGCTCTTTTGGCTTCGCACACGGAAGCTTCGGTGCTCCCCGCATTTACTCGCCGCCTGCCCAATGGCAAATATTTATTGGAGATCGGCAAGAAGGTAGAAATTATTACTTCCGGTAATCGAGAGGCCGATGTATTAACCAATACACAGAACTTTACTAGAATTATTGAAAAGCAAATTCGTAAATATCCCGAACAATGGTTTTGGGTACATCAACGCTGGAAGACAAAACTCTGCCAGGTAAAACAAAAAAAGGATAAATGATTGAAATCAAAAAAAACAAAGAAATTGCCGAAACAAGGTATAAATAGAATTTTGATTCGTGGAACCAACTGGATCGGCGATGCCGTTTTAACATTGCCGGCAGTTGCCGCCATTCGCGCTACTTATCCTTACGCTCACATTGCCGTACTTGTAAAACCATGGGTGGCCGATATTTATGACCTTTTTTCCGCTGTGGATGAAGTAATTATTTATGAAAGCAAATTAGATAATCCCATCGGCGTATTTAAGCTCGCGCACAAGCTGAGAAAAAAGAAATTTGACGCGGCGATACTTTTACAAAATGCCATCGAAGCGGCGATAATTGCCTGCGCTGCCGGAATACCGCTTCGTGCCGGCTACAGTTCGGATGGCCGCGGCCTTCTTTTAACCCATAGCGTGAAGCGCACTAAAAAGATAAAAAAAGTTCACCAAATTGATTATTATCTGGAAATGGTCAAAGCTTTAGGGTGTGTTTCTGTCGGCCGGGAATTACATCTGGAAACGAAGATCAATCGTTTTAATGCTCAAAGCGTCTGGCGCAAATTTATACCCGAAAAAGATAAGGTTATAATTGGCATTGCCCCGGGCGCTACTTATGGCCCGGCTAAAAGATGGTTTCCCGATAGATTTGCCGCTGTAGCAGACAAGCTCAATGAAAGTCACTCCTTGCAGATAATCCTGCTGGGCGGCAAAGCTGATGGAGAAACAGCGCAAGAAGTTCAAAGACTGGCGCACACCAATTTGATTAACCTTGCCGGCAAAACTACTCTGCGGGAAGCTATTTATTTAATTTCCCAATGCCGTCTTTTCATCAGTAATGATTCCGGGCTAATGCATATAGCCGGCGCGCTTAGTATTCCTACTGTCGCCATTTTCGGCTCAACCAACCCTATAACTACATCACCTACTGGAAATAGCTTTACCATCGTCCGTAAGGATATATCCTGTAGTCCCTGCCTGAAAGAAACATGCCCGGATGATTTCCGCTGTATGAAATTGATTTCCGTAGAAAATGTTTTTGCGGCCGCGCAAAATCTATTAAATAATCACAGGAATTAAACTTAATGAAAAAGAACATTGCTGTATTTCTCGACAGGGACGGAACGATCAATGAAGAAGTTGGATATCTGGATAGCCCGGATAAACTAAAAGTAATTCCCAACGCCTATGAGGCAATCAGATTGATTAATTTAAGTGGAATGAAAGCATTGGTGATTACTAACCAAGCCGGCGTGGCTAAGGGCTTTTTCACAGAGGAGTTTGTGAATTTAACCAATGAGCGCCTGCAAGCCGATTTACTGCGGATGGGTGCGAGCATAGATAAATTTTATTATTGCCCGCATCATCCTACTGAAGGAATAGGAATTTATCTGCGGGAATGCAGCTGCCGTAAACCGGCGCCTGGTATGTTGTTGTGTGCGGCTCAAGAATTAAACATTGATTTAAAGCGCTCTTACTTGATAGGCGATAGATTCCGCGATATGGAAGCGGGCAAAAAAGTGGGAGTCAGGGGGATTTTAGTAAAAACCGGATTCGGTCAAGGTTTATTGCAGGATGATGGTCCGGATGAGGCAACACCGGAGGGGGAACCGGATTTTATTGCGGCAGACATATTGGAAGCTGTGCAATGGATATTAAAGGATAGAAAGTGAATATACTAATCGTCAAATTAAGCGCCATCGGTGATGTCATTCACACTCTGCCTTCGCTTGCTGCATTGCGCCGTCTCTATCCTGATGCCCATATAACCTGGGTTGTCGAAGAAGCGGCGGCGGATTTAGTCAAAAACCACCCTTATCTGGACACGGTTTTAATTTCCCGGCGTAAAAGCTGGTCCAAAGATATTCAAAAAGGTAAAATTCTTAAGCCCTTGATTAACACGCTCTTATTGATAAAAGAACTGCGGCGGCGGCGTTACGATCTGGTGATTGATTTCCACGGCCTCTTTAAAAGTTCCGTTATTGTTTTTTTCAGCCGAGGGAAACGAAAACTGGGTTATGATTCACTGCAGGAATTAAGCGGCTTATTCCTTAATGAAAAAATCCCCGAAGATATGAATAAACACGCAGTTGACCGCTACCTGGATTTTCCGCGCTATCTGGGCTCGAAGACCGATAATGTTGAATTTATTCTACCTTCAAACAACGATGCCGAAGCAAAAGTTCGGCTCTTAATGAGTAAATACAAGCTGGATGATAAAAAATTTATCGCGATTAATCCTGTGGCCTATTGGGAAACAAAACTCTGGGATAATGAAAAATTTGCCCATTTAGCCGATTTAGCCAATAATAAACTGAAAATGAAAGTTGTTTTTACGGGAAGCGAAAAGGGGTCTATTGAAGGAATAACTTCAAGAATGACTACGGAAGGAATTAATTTAGGCGGACAAACTTCACTTCTTGATCTCGCTTATCTTTATAAAAAAGCGCAAATGGTGATAACAACCGATTCCGGGCCGATGCATCTCGCTTCTGCAGTGGGAGCACCAGTCATTGCTCTTTTCGGGCCTACCGATCCGGCTCGAACCGGACCATATGGTAAAGAGCATACCATTATAACGGCGGGGCTACCTTGCAGTCCGTGCTTTTTGAAAAAATGTTCGACAAAAAAATGTATGAAGGATATTTCGCCGGAGCAGGTCTTTGCCGTCATTGAGGAAAAATTAAGGAAGGAGTGAAAAATGTCTTTAAACAAGAAGCTTTTGGAAATTCTGGCGTGTCCGCAATGCCACGGCACTGTGAGGTGGGATGAAAAACTCCAAGGAGTGGTTTGTAACCAATGCAAGTTACTTTATGAAGTCAAAAATGATATTCCGATCATGCTTGTGGAAGAGGCAAAAAAACTTACCTGATGCATAAATACTGCAACCGGAATTGCTCGGCACTTCGAACTCACTTTTCCTTTTGATAGAAAAGAACGGATTTCGTTATTCTCTCTATATTTATTTTTTTATAAAATGTCTTCATTTTAAATCGCAGTCCAAATGGCGGCTTATACAAAGGTCATTATTCAAAATAAGAATTAATCAATTACTGCTCTCTATTGCAGTTTGAAACGCCGTCTTAAAGCCCAACCATACCATTTCAAATACTTGGGCAGCCATTTCCAGAGATGGAAACGCGACTCTCCCGTAGTCCTGTCCTTCCAGGATGATGGAATCTCCACGATTTTATACCCGGCCGCAAAGGCCTTTACTGTAAGTTCCATTCCAATCTCGAACCCTCCATCGCTTTCGATCTCCATCGTGTCGATGACCGATTTACGGTACATCTTGAAGCTGTTGGAAATATCATGTGTATGAATCCCCGTCAGCCAGTGAAGTGAAAGGCCGGCCATTCTGGAAAGAAGTCCTTTTAATTTTGGACCGCCTTGTTGACTGCCGCCCTTCATGTAGCGTGAACCGCAGACGATGTCGCAGCCTTCCTCTGTGATTTTTCTGTACATCTCGTCGGCAATCTCAAGACTGTCTGAAAGATCAGCCATCACCACAAGCATGGCTTCTTGGCCCGCATGGCGCAAGCCCGTTTTGATGGCGTTCAGCACGCCTTTCCCATAGGCGTTTTTTATCGCCCTCACTGTGAATGGATACAGCCCCTTGATTTTTGCTAAAACCGGCAGTGTGGTGTCTTCGTCGAAATCATAGATGACATTGACCTCGACCGGTATTTTTATATCCCGCTGAATACGATCCAAAAGCGCCTTGATATTATCGCCCTCGTTGTACGCGGGGATAATGATAGCCAACTTATTTATGTGCATCACGCCTTTCTTCTACTGGCAACGATAAAGGCTTGTTTCCCGAAATTCTCCGTATAAACGGTAAATGAAGATAAAATCATTTCAACACTAACCATTCAAATCCCCCCGATAGCTATTTGTTCCTTGATCCACGGAATTATTTCGTCAAGCGATGTCGACAAAGAAGTGTTAGCTTCAAAGGCTAATACCCTTTTGGCTTTTTCCACATTGGGGATTCTTTTCTGCACATCATATTCAAAGGGCGTATCCGAGACATAGCGAAAGAGTTTACCCCCTTTATAAACCTTGTTCCAAATCATTTCCGCAAGTTCGATCACAGTAGTTGAAAGTGGGGTAGATAAATTAAAATCTTCATTAATTGATTTTTCACTCTCAATGCAAATTCTTATTCCCTTTGCCAGATCGCCGCCATAGGTATAATGGCGGATCTGATTGCCTGCGCCGAGGAGATGTAGAGGGTCCTGCCCTTTGAGAACTTTCTGCACTAGATCGGGCACAACGTGGCTCATCGCCAATTTAACATTACCGGATAGAATTTCCTTGTCGCCCAAAGCTCGTTTCTCTCCAATTCCTATGCAATTGAAAGGACGGATGATCGTATAAGGTAATTGATACTGTTCATAAGCTCCTTTGGCATAGTATTCACAGGCGAGTTTCTGAAAACCATAGGTTGACAAGGGAGGCGGACACTTTAGTTGTTCGCCTTCCGCGGTGGGAAAATTATTTGTACTTTCAAATACCATGGAAGAGGATAACACATTTATTTTTTTTAACTTTTTATTTTTAAAAGCCCAGATGGATGCATCAAAAGTGGAAGCGACAATTCTTTCGTTCTCCGCA
>DLME01000133.1:5952-6460 GCA_002479215.1 Syntrophaceae bacterium UBA7544 | reverse complement strand
TTGTAATTACTGTAGGAACAAACTTGACTCTCAGCCGTAAAGCGGTTGAGTTGGCCGAGAGGCATGAAAATATTTACGCAACAGTCGGTATCCATCCCCATGATGTAGTCAACACTGATAATAAAACTTTCGATACTCTCCTTGAACTTGCCCACCGGAAAAAAGTTGTCGCCTATGGCGAAATTGGATTGGATTTTTTTCGCAATATTTCGCCTCAAGAGAAACAATTGGATTTGTTTGGCCGTCAACTGGAGCTGGCTAAGGAATTGCAATTGCCGGTGATTATTCATGATCGCGACGCCCATGAACAAACGTTAAAAATGGTTAAGGCCTCCAGTATACGTTGTGGAGTATTTCACTGTTTTTCCGGTGATTATAACATGGCCAGACAATGCATAGATTTGGGTTTCTATATTTCCGTGCCTGGCGTTGTGACCTTCGATAAGGCAAAAACTATTCAAGATGTTGTCAGGCACATTCCCTTGTCTTCACTCCTACTGGAAACGGA
>DLME01000133.1:5281-5924 GCA_002479215.1 Syntrophaceae bacterium UBA7544 | reverse complement strand
ACGGACGCTCCTTATCTTGCGCCTATTCCGCACCGCGGAAAAAGAAACGAACCTTCTTTTATTATCCATACGGCAAAAAAAGTAGCGGAGCTTAAAGGCGTGTCTCTGGAGGAAGTGGCCCAAGCCACAACCAAAAACGCTAAGAGTCTTTTTCATATTGAAGCTTTCGGCAGCAAATAGTAACGTATTTTCCAAATAATTTAATAAGTGTCAGGATAATGAAGAACAAACTGAAAGCAGTAGTTTTATTAAGCGGTGGTGTCGATTCCACCACAACATTGGCTATCGCCAAGAATAGGGGATTTGCCATCTATGCCTTGAGCTTCAGGTATGGTCAGCGCCATGAGGTGGAATTGGAAGCAGCATCCCGCATTGCCCGGTATTTTAATACGGATGAGCATCTTATTGTCGATATTGATCTGCGTCGCATTGGCGGTTCTGCCTTAACAGGGGATATTGCTATTCCTAAGAGCCGCAACATTAAACAAATGGGAAAAGATATTCCCGTAACTTATGTTCCGGCACGCAATACCATCTTTCTTTCTTACGCTCTGGCCTGGGCGGAAACAATAAAAGCGTTTGATATATTTATCGGTGTTAATGCTCTGGATTATAGCGGTTATCCCGATTGCCGTCCCGAATA
>DLME01000133.1:0-5228 GCA_002479215.1 Syntrophaceae bacterium UBA7544 | reverse complement strand
TATCCCGATTGCCGTCCCGAATACATCGAAGCTTACGAGAAGATGGCCAATCTCGCCACAAAGGCCGGAGTGGAGGGTAAACAGAGAATAAAAATTGATACGCCGCTTATCAGAATGACCAAGGCGCAAATTATCCGTAAAGGAATAGAGTTGGGTGTTGATTATAGCCAGACACACAGCTGTTATGATCCATCGGCAGAAGGCGTTGCCTGTGGAGAATGCGACTCCTGCCTTTTACGTTTAAATGGTTTCCAAGAAGCGGGCATTAAAGACTCTATTAGATATAAAATCTAAAAGGTCAATTTTGAGCTATTTTATCAAGGAAATATTTTACTCGATCCAAGGGGAAGGTTTTCATTCTGGCCGTCCCGCGGTCTTTTGCCGGTTTGCCGGTTGCAATTTATGGTCTGGAAAGGAAGCTGATCGGAAAAATGCCCTGTGTAAATTTTGTGATACGGATTTTATGGGCGTTGATGGACCCGAAGGCGGGCATTTTCCGAGTGCGTCACAGTTGGCAAAAAAGGTCAGGCAATTATGGCCGGGAAATAATGCAAAATCAGCAGGGCCTTTTGTTGTATGTACGGGCGGTGAGCCGCTTCTGCAACTGGATGGGGAGTTAATTGACGCGTTACATAAAGAAGGTTTGGAAATTGCCGTGGAGACCAACGGTACTATCATGCCACCAGCGGGTGTTGATTGGATTTGTGTCAGTCCCAAAGCCGGTGCTGAATTGTTGTTACGTTCAGGCTAGGAGTTAAAATTGGTCTTCCCACAGTTGGGTGCGGAGCCGGAAAAATATGACCAGCTTGATTTTCAGCACTTTTTTTTACAGCCAATGGATAGCACCGATCGTGAAGCGAACAAGCAAAGAACCTTGGATTATGTCCTTGCCCATCCGCAATGGCGCATTAGTCTTCAGTTGCATAAAATATTGGGAGTAAGATAAGGCTTGCCAATCCTCCTTAGGAAAATGTAGTTAGTCAAACCGACATGTTGCCAGTCCTCAAGATATTTATAAAAAAAAATGTCATTGTTAAATCTTAATTTTGACCGAATAGTTAATATTAGGAATATCTTGGTAACTCGTTAATGTTCAATGTGTTATCATATTTTCTGATAACATTAAGAATATCTCCTTTATTTTAAATCTTAATTATTACACGGATTATAAGCCTTTATTTAATATATAAACATTACTTCCTGAAGTCTTCAATTTCCAAATTCATAATTTTATGCTACGTTACAAACAATAATCATTAAAAAATCTTTGTTCTTTAAAAGTTTCATGCGGTAATTTAGCGGCGTTTGTAATATTATCACTGATCCATATAAACACTGTTAGCCATTATCAATACTAATGGGGAGTGGTTAAAATGCCAGAATCTGATAATTTTTATATTTACATAGGTAGTTACCTAAACGGACTTGGTCGTGCAACAGTAATTATTACCGTTGATACCAAAGCTAGACCATTAGCTTATAGTGAATATTTTGCATTTCTTGAAAATGATGATCTAATTTATGACGAATTGAGAATAGACCTTAATACATCTAATGTACCGAGGGACATTGCAAATTTTGACCTTTCAACAATGGTTGATGACTCGGTATCCCAAGCTGAACAGCGTTTGTCTCGGAAATTAAGAGAAAAATACAAAAGCTATCTGCCCAATAATTCACTTTCAAAGTTGATTGATTTATCATCCAATGATGAGAATGCTATATTTAGACTTATAATGAGAAATAAATTTGCTGAAAAAATTGATCGAGTAATAAAAATTACCAAATCTGAAAAACTTCGTAGTTTCTTAACGAAGTATAAGACATTACCGAAATTTGTCTATCATGATAGTTTGACATGATCGTTTATAAATATGCAAAATTATTAAGTTGTTCCCACAATTTTTAGAGAATTTTTAATTCATTTCGCTTGACATAGATATTTGTTTGGTATTTCATTAAACACTTATAAAAATAATTATTATGTGCTGATAGTTCTACCCGTAGAAAAAAAGGAGAACTTTAGATGAAACAGATATCTGTTTATGCAATTTCCACACTTGTAGTAGGACTGATAGTTGCCTATTTTGCTTTTAATTTAAATAGAGAGTATGTAGATTTGCGTTATACCCTCTCCGAAAAAATACCTACAAAGTTCAATGAAGCTTCCACCGTGGAAACTATCCAACAATTAGTTGTAAAAAATAACGGCAATATATCTGCAACACAAATACAAATCAAAATAGATGGATTTGTTAAGGACTATAAAGTACGTAAGAACTTGGTCAGTGATGTGGTTAAAGAACAGAACCTAAACGGCCATTTTGAAGCTATCTATCCTTCTCTACCTCCGGGTGCCGATTTTTTATATATTTTCAAAACATCCGGTGAGGGCATCAAATCAAATAATATAGAAATCAAACACAATAAAGGTAACGCTAAAGAAGCATTAGCAAGTGATGGCCAATCAATTTATGGCATAATACGTTATTTTATTTTTTACGCACTAATTATTTTCTATCTTATTATGATTCTATTTCAATTTCGCTCAATAGCAATTGATGGGCTAGAGTCACGTGGTGCCTATACGAATTACTATGATTATCTGAACAAAAAGAAACCAATATACGTATCGCGAGAGAAATGGGTTTCAATTAGAAGAAAATATATTGAAGGGAAAATTAAACCTACATCTTTAGATATAATTAATATTGAAGAGGAAGAAAACTACAAAATATTGAATCAAGACAAACCCAATTTTTTGACTGAAGACGAATGGGAATTATTGAAAGATAAAGCATCAAAGAGCTTAGAAGATCAGTTGTCGTATTCAATTAAGACAAGTAGTTCCTTCTCTAATTTACAAAAATATTTTCTTTTGAAAAAACCAAAACATTTTCCAGAAAACAAATGGCAAGAAATTGTTAAAAAGATAAATGAAAATTTTATAACAGTCCAAAAACTAAGGAAAAAATTTCACCTTTCAAAGGATGATATATTAAAAGAATTGGAATTTGGAATCCCTTCAGGGATGTTACCAGTATTCTTGGATGAATATAAGAAATTCCTAACAGAGTGTTACTATGAACTGGTTTACACAGAAATTCTCAAATACTATAACTATAACCCATTAAAATATTTAAAAGAGACTAATTTGTCCATTTTAAATAAAAAAGATCAAGAATCTCTAGAAGATATCGCATACAAAATTCAGCTCTTAGGGATTGATGATATATCGTCTTTATACGAAGCCCAAGAATTTCTAAAAAAGGATAAGCCAGAATGGATCAAATATAAAGACCTAGAGAAATTAAATAAAAAAGCGGAGACATATATTGCTTTAGATAAATCAATTAGAAAAAATAAATCACTAGCAAACGCTCTCAATAGTATTGTCAACTTAACCCCGTTGAAAGAAAAACCAGACACTTTGGACAACAGTGAGTGGGATAAAGTTGTTGAACTTGAAAGAGCAATTGCAACAACCTCGGCAGAGATTGAAGAAGACAAAGCGAACCTTGAATCTGAGAAACAAAAAACAGATGAAATAAAAGATAAGATACTAAAACAGCTTTCGATAATTGATGATCTTCTTATTAACCCAAAATCAATTAATAAAATCGAAAGCTACGAGAATCCTTTTTCGGAAGGAAATTTTGCAAACCTAGAGAAACTTAGCAAGTTGGCAATTGAACTAATGAAAATCAAATAACAATTGCATAGTGGTTTACTCTCTTTCCATCCGTAATCTTCATTTCTAAAAATCGACCACCGCTGAACAGTAGTAGATGAGAACAACGCGTGAGTTGATTGTTTCTGTTTGTTTAGATCAGAATATTCATAGATAATCTTACAGAGCCGTTATTCGTATTGCTCCAGAAATTTATATAATGCAATTTTCATCAGGTCAAAGGAATAATTTTGTTATATTTATGACATGCAAAACTGTTTTTCCTATACTTCTTTTCAAAAAAAGCAAGTTCTTATCAAACGTTCTGCCGGAATACCTTGCTCATCGTCCATCTTTGTCTACTGTTATTTACGGAGATATAGCTTTCTTTAATATTTAACGACCACGGCAATGTCCTATTTACAGCTTGCCATTTTCCCCTCAGTGCTGATAGAGTAATACTAACTTCACAGAGAACAAAATCTCACAAGATGGTGCAGGATATGGAGAGCGACGACGATATAAAACTGCTCCTCATGGAGGAACAAACTCTCCTCTCACGCGAGAGGACAATGCATTCATATATGCAGACAGGCCTGGCCTTCACGTCCGTCGGTCTTGTTATCATGAAGTTTCTGAGCGGTCTGCTCTATTTTTGCACAGGGGTGGTCTTTATTATCTTGGGCGTCCTTCTCATCGCCGAATCAGCGAGGCGGTATGTGCACTTCAGGAAGGCAATCCGGAAACTCCGAGAGAAGGAAACAAAGTTAGGGTATGAGATTGGGATGGTACAATAGGGAAAAAAATCGGTGACGCTTGTTAATGCTCAATAATTAGGTAACTCTTTTGAAAATAATTAGCGAGCTGGTACAACAGCCCCCTGTTATTACTATAGAATAGATAGATGCTTCATATTTATATTATCCTGTAAACAATAATAGGAAAGAGTTTGGATGTACTTTAAAACCCTTAGTACCATTTTAGCTTGTAATCTTCTTTTTATTTTGATTGCTATTCCGCTCATTTTGCGCAGGGTACCGCCCAATCCCGTTTATGGATTTCGCACCCGCACAACTTTAGCCGATGAAAACATTTGGTACGAATCTAACGCCTACTTTGGCAGAAACTTTGTTATTTCCAGCATTATTTCAGGGATTGCCGTTTACCTTCTGTACATTTATCAATATCTCCTTCCAGAGTATTTCATGAAGGCAGGACTTTTCTGTCTCATCGCTCCGCCGCTCATTGTTATAATACTCACGTTGCGTTATTCGCGAGTGCTCAACAATCGTAGTTAGAAATTTATCTCTGGACTGATCAATTAAACAGTTTGCATTTTGGGAGTTATTGTAATAAATTTATGTCAATGGGGTGCCATTGATGGCTGAGATTATACCCTTTGAACCTGACCCGGGTAATGCCGGCGTAGGGAGTGGCGGCAATAAAAATTTTTAGTAAAAGCCATATCCCCTAAGGGTATGGCTTTTATTGTTTTGGGAACTATGAGAATTGTATGACGAAAAAAATAATCATTGTCAGCGGCGGTAGTGAGACTCCA
>DLME01000013.1:1026-39782 GCA_002479215.1 Syntrophaceae bacterium UBA7544 | reverse complement strand
ATTAATGTATTCGGTTACAAAGGGAAATAACGTTAACTATGGCTAACTAAAGCTAACTACTACTAACAGAATGACTGAAATAATTGAATTAAAATAAGAGATTAAAAAAATTGGCCGAAAAAATATTACTGCTTTTTTTACCTTATTGGCGAATTTTTTTCACCGAATAGCTTATCCCAGAAAACCGAAGGTCATATCAACGTAATCGGCGACAACTTTACTTAAGACGGAGCCTGGATAATTTTGCGCCGATTAATGTCTGTGCTGCGCGTTTAGTTTTTTCCTCAGTCAAAGCTTTCCCAAATAGTCTCGTAAATATTTTTATGGCCTGCTCCCGGCCTTTTTCCGTTTCAATCATCCCATCCAAAGAGGAAAATAAATTATAGACTTCTTTTATGGAATCCTGGATCAAAATTTTTGTTTGGTCTGATGCGGGATCGGCGTCAGAATATAGAACATAAGTATGGCTGATGATCTCAGCCTTTTCTGCATAGGTCAATTTTTTCCCGAGTGCGGTTTCGAGATCATCTAAACCCTCAATAATCACTGTTAGTAATTCCGGCGCAAGCACCTCCCGCTCTCCCTTTTTCATTGGGCCGACGCCTGTTACGAGCCAGTCAGTATTGACGCCAGCCGCTTCCGCCAAAGCTATTAGTTTTTTTCTGGTAGGATCAGTCTTCCCTGACAAATATTGACCTATTACCCTTGCCGACATACCTGAGTTATATGCCAATTTTTCAGCACTACCGACCAACGCAATTGTTGCTTTAATCCTATCTGTAAACGATAAAGTACCTTTAGTATTCATAATATATCTTAATGAAATTTATTTCCTTGACATCTGAGATATATTTCAGTATATCTCCTCCGTAGAGGAAATAGCCATGCAAAAAAAATCATACGATACTACTTGGAAATGGATCAAACATCGTCTTGATCTTCAAGAGCTTAACTTTAGTAAACTGGCCTCCATCCATGATATTGATCGAACTTGTTTCACAGGCGTGAAAAAGGTGCCTATTCCTAAATATGAATACCTCATTGCCGATTACATTAACACTGATCCCTGGCTGCTTTGGCCGGATCGCTACGATGCAGCACATAATCTGAACCATGTAAGTTCACGGTATCAGGGACACAAGTCCTTTGTAGAGCATGCCTCTAAAGAAATCAATGGAAAAGTTGCCGAGGGAAAATAGGCTGATGGAACTTCCAGGACACACAGAACTATCCCTGCCAACGTTGACTTTTACCGAGGCAATGAGTCGGAGCGGTAAGTGGAACAAAGACAGTGCCCTCAGTGAACAGGATTTACAGAATCCGCGCATTATAAATATCCTGGCTATTCTCCGCGATGCTGATGCTCTGCCGTCCACCTGGACAAAGGGCAAGTGTAAGTGGATGGAGACTGTCGCGCGGAAACATCGTGTCCACTGGCGATCAATTTGTCGCTGGCAAGCCAAATACAAGGAAAAGGGTATTGCCGGGCTGCGCCATACCAAAGCCTATCAGGACAAGCCCCGCACGTGGACGCCGAAGGCAGTGGACTTCTGGATCAGCCTTTGCGGGAAGCGGGAACATCGCCGAATAAACCGGAAAGACCTCTATGCCCTACTGGCCGTCGAAGCGAAGCGAAGGGGTTGGCAGATCGGCGGTTATAATTCCGCCAACTGGTGGTTTGCCAAAAAGTGGAATCCGGCAATGGAAGCCCTGCAACGCGGCGGCATGCGGGCGCTGGACAATATCCTGCCGCCCATCCTGCGGGACTACTCCGACCTTGCTCCTTTTCAAATACTTGTCGGCGATCAACACCGTTTTGACTTCTGGGTGCTGGATGAGGAAACCGGCGAAATTTTCCGCCCGGAAGGCTACCTCTGGCAGGATTTACGTTCCCGGACGATTTACGGTGCAGCGGTCGATAAGAAGTATGACGCCTGGCTGATCGGCCTGGCCCTGCGGGTCGGTATTGCCTGCTATGGTGCGTTTGGCAGCATTTACACGGATAATGGCAAACCGGAATTATCGAAATTTCTCAATGGCATTCTCGCGAACCTGCACGGCCTGGGCATGGAATGGCAGAAGACCGATGAACTCATCACCGACCTGCCGGATGTGGACGCCGAAGATCTAGTACCCTGCTGCATTCTGCCCGGCTCGCACCGCAAAGCCATCGTCAAAAACGCCAAAGCGAAGATGATCGAGGGCACATTTTACCGCATCGAGCAGATCATGAGCAGCGTAATGCTCTTGCCTGGCCAGACCAAAAAACTCTCGGATGATATCCACTGGCAGGGTATTGATCATCAGGAAGCACAAAAGCTAGCGAAGAAGGGCAAACTCCTCACCAGCCGGGAATTTGCGCTGGCCCTGTATCGAGCCTGTGACTATTACAACAATAAAAAACCGCATCGCGGCGTGCTTACCGAATGGGCCTGGAAGCCTAAACCAGGCGCAGCCACACCCCGCTCTTGTTTGCAGGCTTGTTATAACGACGGCTGGCGTCCCCGGATGATCTCCCCGGAAGCAGCAGACCTGATCTTTCTGGCCCGAGACACCCGCATCGTTAATAAAGGGATGATCAGCCTGGGCAACGAATTCTATGTACATGATGTTCTAATCGAATTACACAAAAAGCGGGTGGATATTCGCTATAATCCCCTGACCTTAGACGAAGTGCACATCTTCCGGAAGGGAAAATACCTCTGTACGGCCTTGCCTGTGGAGCGCTCATCGATGGTGGATATGGATCTGGCGAGCCGCAAGATAGCCGAGAAAAGGGAACGCCGCCAGCGTTTTGCCGCGGAATTCAAGAAAATCTCCTCCCTTGCGCCGGACTTCCGGCAGTATTCCACAGTACCGGAAGCTGAACGCGTTGCCGCCCTGATCGGCACGGAGCGCAAGCAGCGGGCTAGGGAGAATAAAGAACTCACTAGGCAAATAACGCCGGAAGAATTGGATCGTGGCGTACAGATGCTGGAGGGGTTCAACCGTATTCTGGCCAAGAAAGCCCCGGCTGCACCGCCGCGGCCGACGTTTTGGATGTCCGATGTCGACCGGCATCAATGGTGCATTCTGGCCTCAGTGGACGGCACAATCACCGATGAAGACAGGGCCTGGCTGCAGCATTACGAAGCGGAAATGACCCCCGAATCCCGCGCCCGCTGGGAATTTGAACGAGAGTATTTCTCCCAGGAAGCAGGGTAATCATATTGGCGGATGATAAATGAAACAGGAATTTATTGAGACCAGCAATACTAAAAAGTTGGGAGAAATTTGTGAGGAGTTGACGTCCGTCACAGCGCTCATCGGCCCATCGTTGGCGTTAGTCACCGGCCCGGCAGGCCGGGGAAAAACGGAAGCGGCACGGCATTATGCCATTCAGAATAATGCCGTTTACATACCGCCGATGAACATTCGGACGCCAACAATGGTGCTGCGCGAAATAACGTTTGAACTGCAAAACGTTCGTCCACAGCGTTCCGATGCCTGTGTTCTTTTAATCAATGAAGCGATGACTAAAGAACGAAGGCTGATATTTATTGATGAAGCCGACCTATTGCCGATGGCCATTCTGGAGATGCTCCGTAACCTCAATGAGTGCTGCGCCTGCCCGGTTGTGCTGATCGGCGAGGAAGCACTAAAAGGGAAGATCGGCTCACGCCGTCGTCTGGCCAGCCGTATCCGCCGCCGTCTGGAATTTGGCCCCATTAATCAGCACGACATCGCTTATTTTTTCCGCACCGCTCTGGGTGTGAAGGTGGAGACGGATGTAACGTCCGCGATTCACCGGCATGCCAATGGCGACTGGAGGCCGGTATTGACCACGGCCATCGGTATTGAACGCGCGATGAAAGCCAGCAATTTAAACGATGTTACAGTAGAGATGGTGAACGATGTCCTTAAAAATGCCTCCTAACCTGAAGGTCACACGTAAGACAGGCCTGGCAGTGCGCATGCAAAAATGGATAAGCGCACGCAGCGTGGCCGGGGCCAGAAAAAGTCAGCGGCGTTTCACGATCCGGAATATCTGCGAAGAGCTGGCGATACCATCCGGAGAACAGCATCAAAAAGTGACCAACGCCCTGTATGATTTTGAGAAGCGCGGGGAGGTGGAAAGCTATTTTTCCGGGAAACACAATCGGCGACAATTTGTCTATAACCGTTCCTGGTGCAAGGTGAAAAAAGGCACGTTCAATCAGAAGATTTACAAGGCCATGTATGTTTCGGCGACCTTTGCCGTGACGGATATTCAGCGGCTGGCAGGTATTAAGGACCGCGGTTGGCTGGATAAGGTCACCAGGCAATTAAGAGCTGATGGCCATTTACAACAGGTTGGTCGCAGGCTGTGTGCCCACGGCTCCGGTGCGGAAAAGGTTTACCGCGTAACGAATAGAGACAATTTCAAATTGGAGTTGATGAAATGAACCTTCCGCAAACCATTTATATGGAGCGGCTCATCTATTTCATCCCGAAATCTTCATTTTTACTGTATAAATGCGGTAACAAGTAGCAGATGTTTTTAGCAAGCACTTTTTCCTTGAAGTCTCCAAAACGTCGCATCTAAAGATAATGCTTGATTTCAACTAGGAAGCTTGGACAAATTTCTCATGTTTTCCTTTTTGGGAAAAAAAGATATGTGCTATGATGATAGTCAAATTATCAGAAAAAGCTAACTTCAGATATTAATTGTTATGCTTTCTACCAACCGACTTCGAGCGGCTGCAAGACGTGAGAATCTAAGTGACAAAAGGGGAAGCGGAAGTCGCTTGTCAAAGTAATTGCGGTCGCTTCTCCCAGAGGGAACAAATCATGCGATGTATCGCCAACTATGAAATTGAGTCCGAAATATCTGTTGTCTCGGATGACGTCCGGCTAAAACTTCAACATCCGAAAGGGCAATTCCATGTGCGCATTAAGAACATAGTGCGCGACGATTATTCGACGCCATTTCTTTTGTCCTTGCAGATTATCTTTGAATCACCAAGCCTAGAGGAAGCTCAAGACATTGTTCAGGACAAGCTAGACGAATGTCTCAATATGCTCGCGTTCGCAACCGGCGCGAGCGTGAGGCGGCATCGAACCAAGCAGATTGTTGATTGTACTTCTGCGGCAGGAATGAGGGAGTGCCTTGTCTGGGCGGATTCAGTAGGACACGAAGACCCCAACCCGTTTCTAGATGAAAATATCATCGTGTCAATAGAGCGCTTGCTGCAATTCGATCCGCCACCTGCGGTTCGCCGTGCATTGCGATGGTATCGAATTGGCATTCATGCATCGGTACCAGAAGATCAATTTCAGTATTTCTGGTTTGCCCTGGAGATACTTGCTGAGTATCAGAAGGTTCCCGAGAAGGTGACGAATCGATGTCCTGACTGCAAATCTCCTCTTTACTGTGAAACTTGCAAGACTCACCCAACACATAGACCGTACGCAAAGCAAGCTATTCGGGCTTTGATTCAGATGGTTGAGAAGACCTGCGATGAGAAAACTATCGAGGCCTTAGATAAAGCTAGGAACGCGCTAATGCATGGGGCGATATTAAAGGAGATCGAGAACAAGCTGCCCAAATCCAGTGAGGACATTGTTGATGTGTTGGGAAGAATCTTGTTCAGTGCCTTGGTTCATCAGTTTCCCAGAGAACTCTTCAAAGAAAGAATTCTTGTTGGCAGCCCAACGACCTATGTTCATCGAACCATGACGGGTATTGCCCATATTAGTACCATCGTTCAGAATGACAAGGACGGCGAGCTAGACTTGGATAGCATGGGCATCAAGGTATCCATGGTGACCGATGGGCCACCTCAAAGCGGACGGTCGAGCATTATTGTGATGACCCCCGAACAGCACAAGCAACTCGGTTTACTTACGCGCGAAAAGGGCGATCATCAGGAGCTATGCAAACGCGTGTATAACAGGGTGGAGATGCGCGATAAAAAGGTGGTGGCCTTAGTACTTTCAACAGACATGGCGCGAATTCGGGATTCGCTCAAACGCGGTGAAACGGGAAACTGGCAAGATCTCTTCCGCGAGATCGTGAGTGCCAATTCCTCCGGCAGCGGCTCAAAAGCTGGGTCCGGCTCGGGTGGTTAGCCGTATTCGTCGGCTCTGTTGCATCGAAGACGTTATGTTTTATCGGACTTGATATGGGATTTGATCCTTTTAAAGAACATTATTTAAAATCAAATATTTTCAAGAAGAAGGTGGTTTATGAATTGTTAAGACATTTTCAAAGCGCTCAGAAAATATCTGAAGGCGAAGTCTTCATACCAGATAAAAATGAATTAATAATTGTAGACTATTTCTTGACAATACAAAGAAAGTTCACCGATAATTTTTATATTTATAGAAAGAATGATGTACTAAATAAATTTAGTGATATATCCGTAAACAAAGTATCGGTGATCTACGATTTCGAACATTCTCGATTCAATAACAATTTTAATTCAGACCCTGATGTTCAGTATAGGACTTTTTATATAGATGATTACTATAAATTAAATTCGATAAATAAATTGAAAAAGTATGAGTATCTTGCGCTTGTTATAGATGAAAGATTATCTCTTAAATATGAAAATTTGTTTGACCTATATGATTTGGAAGAATTCATAGAGGAAATCAAATGCGCTTCGAAAGACAGAAAAATAAGTTTTTTTATAGGTGCTGGCATATCAGCCGATTCATGCATTCCAAATTGGGAAGAATTATTAAATTCTTTATACGAAATTGTTTTATCAAAAATAAAATCGATTAAACAAAATGATATTGTTTCTTTTAGAAATTGCTATGGCGATCTTTTGAAACAAGCCAAAATAATTGAAACGTATTTAGAGGATGATATCTCATCAATAATGAATAAAATTCTTTATCGCTATTATAGGGTTTCACGTAATGCCAAATGCTTAGCAAAATTAATCAGCAGACATTCTAATATAATTAATAAATTTATTTCATATAATTACGATTCAAACATAGAAGAAGAACTAGAAAAGCTTAATTTCGAATATAATACTGTGACAACATCCGAATATGCTGAAGGGATATTTAAAATCTACCATGTTCATGGATTTTTACCACGTAAAATATTTTTTGGAGAACCTTCAAAAATTGTTTTGAATGAGTTCGATTTTTTCAAATTATTGAATAAAGCCAATTGGCAAAATAGGATACAGAAGAAAGCATTAAAAAATGATATCTGTTTTATTTTAGGACATTCGCTTAATGATCCTAACCTTAAAAGACTTCTCTTGAAACGAAGAAAGAATGATCATATTTACTTTTTTACAAAATATGAAAACGGCAATCAGGATAATGAACTTGATGCCCTAAATAGAATAATCTTGGAAGATTATTATTCATCTTTCAATATTAGAATAATTTGGCTCGAAGATTGGGATCACATAAAAATAGTACTAAATAGATTGGCAAATGATTTATAGCTTGACATAACGCGTTGATCAAACATTTCAAATGCAAATCATTAAAATATTTATTCACTATACTTGTTTCTTTGTAGGTGGAGTCAATAGCCGACACATTTCATTTTTTCCTTGATTACTTTTGTACATTACCAATTGAAAGCTGCTACACATGCACACGAGCCGCAGATGATGACTTCAATAAATAATGAATAAGCTCTGGAAAGCATATTGTGAGTAAGATTCAAGAATGTCGCACCAGAAAATAGAATTGTGAGGCGCAGCAAACAAACTTATTAGGGCGTTATCCATATCAAAATTCCTATCAATTCTATTATCTTAATATAGTTAACGAGATATTTCCACTTTCCCTTGAAGCGCTACAATTGAAAAAATGAAATTTATACTTTTCGGTATTGATCTTTATCGCGAATAATTCGTCCCTGCTTTTCCAAACGCTCCAGATGTTTATTTACGAGGACACGCTCATTAAATTCAAAGAATTCCAAAGGTTTTCGAGGCTTGCCGTAAATTAGCCACGAGGCGGAAATTTCTTTCAGCGTGTGCGGTTTTTTTATAAATTCCAGAATTTTCCTTTCGCGTTCATAGATGATGTTTTCGTAGTTATCCCAGTTCTTCCCTGGATTTTCCTCAAATAGACCACCTTCATGACAGGCAATCCACTTTTTGGCCGGTATTTCTTTCAGTCGCCGGATGGAACTAATCGTTTCATCAATACTGGAAGCAACATCGCCATACCAGGGGCCAAATGCCGTTAAATCGTAATCGCCCAAAAAGAGAAGCTCTTCTGCGGGGAAAAAGAAAGATAAGTGTCCGGGTGTATGTCCCGGGGTGGCAATCACTTGAACCTTGACTTGACCTAGATCAATTTCTTCTTCATCCCGGATAAAGCGCGCTTGAGACTTAGGCTGATAATTGAATTCATCACTCATTACTTTTTTCCAATAGTCGCGATGGCTGTCGTCTTTTACCCCATACCAATCCAAAAAAATCTCTATGTCCGTTAGAGGCGGAAAATCTCGCTCGGAAATCCACAAAGGTGAGTCCCCAAAAAGATTTACATAATGGAAATGGTCTTCATGCCAGTGGGAAAGCCAGACCATATCCACGCTATCCTTATCGCGCAGGCGAGATAGCTTTTCCAAGCTGCAGGCCGGATCAACAATAACGCGTGCATCGCCGCCATCAATGTAAAGCGAATGGTTGAACGGATATTTGCCGCGGTTCTCGCCGCAGATAAAACGAAGGCGGCCAAATTGACGATCTTTCATAAAAACCTCTTTAAATAATGGTTGTAGAATATATGAAATAATTAGAACAGCTTCCATAATTAATTATTGAAAATCTTACCAAAGATTGTGCTTTCGAATGATGCACATCCCCAGATCTCCAATATTAATATAGGGCAAAAGCGTAGTTGGAATATCTTCTTCGGGGCAGAAGACGAGCGACGGACTTACGCTGCCTTTGCTCTTTTTTGGTTCGTTTAACTTTCCTTGTTTGTCATAATTAACCAACTTACGCGGTCCATGGAAAATAGCCATTGATCCATCCATGGTATTGATCCCACGAGCGGCCTGTTCCTTGACCAGCCGATTCTGATGGATGTGAAAAACCCGTTAGCTCCGTCCCCGTGCTTCAGGTGAATATGCAGCAATCATCCCGTTCCCAAATGATGCATGGCCCTGCCAAACTGGCCTGCTTTTTTTAGTATGTTGCGCGCCGTCTTTACCTCTGCCAACTCCCGTTTCACCTGCGCAAGATCCTGCTCAATCTCCGTCAGCGGTCGCTGTAATCTGCCCACTTCTCCCATCTTCTCTCACTTATAGGCCCTAGCCCAGCTTGCTATAGTCTTCTTCGATAATGACAACCGTTGACAGGTTTCTAATACAGACAATCATCCCTCTGTTACCAACTTTACCGCTTCGATTCTAAATTTCTTCGTGTATAAACCTTTGGGTATGCTTTCCATCGCGACACCTCCGTCTTCGTTTATTACCTTGGTGTCCATTTTTTTCAACCTACATCAATAAGCAATTATTTTATTCTTAAAGCTTTCCTATAAATATTTTCAATATCCTGAATTCCAACCGGCTTTGGATTACCTTTGATCGTATAGCCCATAGTGTTCAGCGCATCCTCGCACAACTTACCAATCATGTCTTCGGTTACAGCAATCTCTTTCAATGTAATATTAAATATCTTGAAAAAATTATTTATCTCCCTTATGACGCGAAAATGAATTTCCTCCGGAGAGAGATTACTTAAATCGGCTCCTAACATTCCGGCAATTTTCAACGTTTTTCCAGAGTCCGACCCCTGAATAAATTCCATGACGGGTTGCCAAAGTGCCATTAATCCCTCGGCATGGGATATATCAAAATGACCACTTAGAGGATGCTCCATCGCATGGATCAATATATTCCCTGCCTGATCCATGGCGATTCCCCCCATAAGGCTGGCAAAAGCCATTTTTTCTCTGGCAATAACATTATTCGGGTCAGTCTTAACAATGGGTAAATTTTCTACAACTAATTTCACGGCACTTTCCGCAAATAAATCGCTCATAATACTCGAGCGGTTGGAAAGAAGGGCTTCAATCCCATGGAAAAAGGTATCTAAACCTGTAAAAACAGTTGTTTCCCGGGGCAAGGAAATCGTAAGTTGGGGGTCAATAATTGATAGTTTTGGATAAAAAAAGGGAGATCCAACGCCCGGTTTTTCTTTTGTTTCTTGATTGGTTAGAACAGCAAATTTATCCACTTCACTTCCGGTGCCGGCCGTTGTTGGAATGGCGACCAGGGGAATACCTTCCTTGACTTCTTTGTTTAAACCAAAGGTCTTCTTATTTACACACTCCCATATCGGCATCCTATTGGCGGCAGCAACCGCAACACATTTAGCAGCATCGATTGCGCTTCCACCACCCAAGCCGATCACAACATCGCAATTCTTTTTCCCGGCCAAAGAAGCCCCCTGATCAATCAATTCGCAATCGGGATTTGGTTTTACCCGGTCAAAAATAACGGATTCTATTTTTTGCTGTTTCAAATTGTTAACGATCTTTTCTAAAATACCCGTTTGCTTCATGGAGGACTTTCCTGTAACCACTATCGGCTTTTTACCAAAACGGCTGACTAACTGGCCCACCTTTTCAATTTCGCCCGAGCCGAAATGAATTCTTGTGGGTATTGCAAATTGAAATTTAGACATTTATGACCTCCTAACTTTTTATGATACTGCACCAAATGGCTGGTGCGACCTCTTGTAGTCCCTTCCAAATTATTTCTATCCTGCAAAATGATTAGGCTCTTCAATTCTTATTAGGGGCGACTCCGTAGGTTTTGTTTCAATACCTTTCCTGCGGCATTTCTGGGAAGCTCCTTAATAAAGTTTATCCTGCGGGGTTTTTTAAAACTGGCCAAGCGTAATTTACAGAATTCAATCAAATCCTCTTCCAGCATCTCCTCATTTTCTTTAAGCACAACAAAAGCTCGCACCGTTTCTCCCCAGCGCTCATCCGGAACGCCTATTACAGCCGCCTCCAACACTTTGGGATGCGAATACAAGACCTCTTCGATCTCAGCCGGATAGATGTTTTCACCACCGGATATGATCATATCCTTTTTGCGGTCAACCACGTAAATAAATCCATCGTCATCCCTTCGTACCAGATCTCCCCCGTGAAACCAGCCATTTCGCATGGCCTCTTTGGTTCCCTCGGGATTTTTGTAATATTCTTTCATTACGCTGGGGCCCCGATAAACGATTTCTCCTACATCTCCTGTTTTTACTTCGTTATCATCGTCATCCACCACCTTTACTTCCACTGTGGCGATCGGTAGGCCGACGGAGCCTTGCTTATCGAAATAATCCTTGGGTTTAAGCATCATCGTTACCGGGCACATCTCCGTTTGGCCGAAGATATCGAAAAATTGCACTCCGGGAAATTGATTCTGCAACCTTTTTTTTATCTCCAGGGGAAGAATGGCACCCCCCGAAAAGATATAGCGCAAAGCATGGGCGTTATAATCGCCCAAATTGGGCAATGCTAAAATAACAAACCACATAGAGGGAACACCGAAAGCTACCGTGGCTTGAGCGGAATGGATTGTTTCCATCATTTTAACCGGATCAAAATGTGTTAAGGTGGCATTCGTTGCACCGACAACCCAAAACTCGAGAACCCCCGCCAAGCCGGCCATATGGAACCAAGGGGCGGGAATCAGATAGCAATCCTCAAATGCGATTCGGTATTCCATGGCTGAAACGAGCGCATTGATGAAAAAGTTCTTGTGAGTCATAACCGCTCCTTTCGGGCGGCCCGTGGTTCCTGAAGTGTACATGATACACGCTTCATCCCCATCCTCTATGTCCTGTAAGGGTTCGTCTTCGGGTCGATTTTTTAAAAAAGCCTCATACGGTTCAACCCAGGAAGGTAAATCCATCCCAACTCCAACATAACCACGAATAGCAGAAAGCTCTTTCCGGATTTTTTCCATCCGCGACAATAGGTTCCTTTGGGAAAGGAGGAGAATGGCGTCAGAGTGGTTCAAAATATAGGACAGCTCCGCCTCTGCCAATCGGGTATTCAAAGGTACCGCAACCGCTCCCAGTTTCCATAAAGCAACATAGCTCTCCATCATTTCGAAGCAGTTATCCATGAGGAGGGCCACTTTTTGGCCTTTTTTCAGCCCCCAATCTGACAGACAATGAGCAAGTTGGTTTACCCTATGGTTGAGCTGACCAAAGGTAACCTGGTCTTGGCCAATGATCAGTGCGCACTTATGGGGATATTTCCGTGCATTTCGAGCCAATAGTTCTCCTAAAATTAATCCCCGGCCAAGCTTTTCTCCGGTATGCATATATTTTCCTCCAATTGTTTAAGGGAGCCTCTTCCGCTCCTACTTTTTCTCGCAACATCCTTTCTTTAACAAGGATCAATTACCTAAATACGCCTTCTTCAAGTTTTTGTCTTCCAATAAAGCCTTCCCCGTGTTTTCCAAAACGATTCGTCCATTTTCCAAGACATATCCCCTATCGGCAATCTGCAGCGAATGCATGACATTTTGCTCGACCAGGAGAATGGTTGTGCCCTGTGATCGAATATCCTTGATGATCTCGAAAGTTTTTTTAACGATCAATGGAGCTAAGCCCAGGGAGGGTTCGTCGAGCATTAACAGTCGCGGTTGCGCCATAAGCCCCCGGCCGATGGCGAGCATCTGCTGTTGTCCTCCGCTTAGGGAGCTAGCAAGTTGCTTCTTTCTGTCCGAAAGAATCGGAAAAAGATCCAGAATTTTTTTCAGTGTCTGGTCCCTTTTTCCTCTCGCTCTTTGGGGATACGTTCCAATTTCCAGATTCTCTAAAACCGTCATCTCGGGGAAAAGTCTTCTTCCTTCCGGAATCTGGACAAGCCCCCTCTCAACAATCCGATCAGGAGTCTCCCGGTCTAAACGAATCCCTTCGAAAAAGATCTCTCCTGAAGTCGGCCGCAAAATACCTGAAATCGTATTTAAGGTGGTAGTCTTGCCGGCTGCATTCGACCCCACTATACTCACGATTTCCCCTTCGCCAACTTTTAGGGATATTTCCCAAAGCACTTGCACTTCTCCATAGAAAACGCCAATTCCCTTAACCTCGAGCAATTAAGTATTCCTCCCCTAAATAAGCTTCAATAACCTTGGGGTCATTGCTGATCTTCTCAGGAGCCCCTTCGGCAATTTTCTCCCCGTGATGCAGGACAATGATCTGATGGCAAAGGGACATAATTACAGACATGACGTGCTCAATGACCATCACGGTGATTCCTTCTTCATTGATTTTTTTTATCAGGACCGTGGCATCTGAAATCTCCCGTTGATTCAAACCGGCCATTACTTCGTCCAAAAGAATCAGATCGGGTTGAGTGGCTAATACTTTCGCCATCTCTAAGCGCTTTTTTCCCGGGAGTGTGAGGCTTTTTGCAATTAAATTTCTGTTTTCCCACAACCCAACAAATTTCAAAATTTCTTCCGCTTTTGCCCTGGCAATAGCGTTTTTAGGTGCTCGGCAATAGGCCCCCGCTATAACATTGTCGAGAACACTCATATTCCCAAAAGGCTTTACGATTTGGAAGGTGCGCCCTATGCCTTTCTGGCAAAGAATATGGGGCCTAAATCCTTCAATGTTTTTCCCCTTGTAAAGGATCTGGCCATCGTCTGGAGCGTAAAATCCGCATATCAGGTTAAAAAGAGTTGTTTTCCCTGCGCCATTGGGACCGATCAGGCCTAATATTTCGCTTTGTCGAAGTCGGAAGTCGACACAGGAAACTGCTGCGAGTCCGCCGAAATATTTGGAAAGATTCTGCACCTCCAGCAGAAAAGGTGTGGGATGCTCTCCAAAAGACCGGGCATTGGCGGTCTGTAAAATATGGGAGCCGGGCACCATCCTCAGGGACAAGATTTCCTCCGGCCGAAAACCAGGAAGTTTAGAGACCAGGACGCGATACTTTTTTCTAATCTTCTCCACAATACCCTGTGGCATGTAAATAACCACTAAGATCAGGATGGTCCCATAAATGATCAAGTGGATCCCTCTGAAAGCACCTCCTAAAGTTCCCCGTAAAAATTCACCCAAAGGGATCATGAAAAAAGAGCCGATCACCGGACCGATGATCGTGCCAATTCCCCCGATAATCGAAACCAGGGCCATATCGATGGAAAGACTTAGAGTTAAAATATCATAAGGGTCTATGAAAAGGATGTATTGAGCATAGAAAGTGCCTCCCAAGGAAGTAAAGAAGGCGCTGATCATTAAAGCCAAGAGTTTATACCTAGCCGTATTGATTCCCAAAACTTTGGCGCCATCTTCATTTTCTCGAAGAGCCGATAGATAGTAGCCCATTCGAGATTTTTCCATTAGGGTTACTACCGCCAATATGAGAACAAGTAGTCCAATAACAATATAGGCATAGGGAACTTTGGTACTAAAGATAAAGTTTTTAAACGCGGGCTCGAATTGGATGCCTAGACCGACAGAACCTCCGGTGACATCCCGCCAATTGATAGCAATAATGTGCATCACCTCCCCAAAAGCGATCGTCGAGAGAACGAAGAAAGGTCCCCGCAGTCTAAAACTGGGATATCCCACAATGGCCGCAACAATCATGGAGAGGAAGGCCCCCAACAACATGCCTAACCAAGGAGATAAACCAAATTTAAGGTAAAGAAGTGTTGAGGTGTATGCTCCTATTCCGAAGAAAACGGTGTGCCCTAAGGAAAGCTGCCCCCCATATCCCCCGATGATATTCCAGGCCGATCCCAGGGCGGCATACAGAATCGTTATAATCACAATATGCAAAAGGAAAGGGCTTTTGACAAGAACAGGGGTCAGGATCAATAGTGTGAGACCCAGGAATGGAATGTAGATTTGAGGGCGAAAGAGGGTTTTAAAAAACATTGGGTAATTCTTTTTATTCCTGGCTTACTGAACCAAATAAGCCAGTAGGCTTATAGATCAGCAAGAACCAAAAGATGATAAAATAAATAGCCTCTTTATAGGTTGAGGAAATGAAATAGCCACTTAGTGCCTCGACCAATCCAATGATCAAACCTCCAATGAAGGCCCCTAACATGCTTCCCAACCCTCCTAGGACGACGATAACAAAGGCAACTAGAACAAAATAGGCCCCCACCGTGGGAAAAACAGAGTAAATCGGCATCAATAAACAGCCCGCAATTCCCACACAACTTGACCCGATGCCAAAAGCGATAAGAAATATCCGCTTGGTGTTGATCCCCATCAGCAACGCTGCCCCTTGATCTTGCCCGGTGGCTCGGATTGCTTTGCCGGTATAGGTATTCTTAATGAAAAAATATAGCCCGAGCATAATGCTTACTGCAGCTAGAAAGGCAATGAAACGGGGCAGGCCGATCATGAATCCTTCGGGTCCTATTAAAAGCCCGGAGGAAATAGTTTTAATGGCTCTATAGTCTCCCTTCCAAAATAAGAGAGCTAAATTTTGCAATACCATGACCAGGCCGATGGCCGCGAATATCTTGCTTACTTCCGGGGCGTTCAATATAGGTTGAAAAATCCCGCGTTGAACTATCATGCCAAAAACGAAAAATAAGGGAGCAATAATGAGAACAGAAACATAGGGATCAATCCCCCAAAGTTGAAATAGCCAATAGGAGGCATACATGCTCAGCATTAAAAATTCGCCATGGGCAAAATTTACGATCCGGACTACGCCGAAGATAAGGGTGAGCCCCAGACTAATTAAAGCGTATATCCCCCCCATTAATAATCCGTTGATGACCACCTTAATAAGAATCTCAGACATAGCTCCCTCTCCCTAACAAGAGAAAATGATAGGTTCAAAGGAAGGAGAGCCAGGCTGGCTCTCCTTCTTCCCAATAATCTATTTTACTCTCTCTTTCCATGAGGGTAAGGGGTAGACTGGATCTGCGTATTTCGCTTTCAGAGGCCAAACAACGCGATGCTCCCCATTTTTCCATTGGGTGTTATACATAAAAGCACGTGAATTTTGTCCGGGATGTGGTTGGTCTGGGCCATTGAATTTTACACCCCATCCGTTGATTGTCGTCCATATTGGAATATCAGTTTTCCAGGCCGCTTTGGCGATATCTTCGGGGTCCAAAGAGCGCGCCCTTTTTATGATATCAAAAACTACCGTCGCTGCCATACAACTTGTTTGGGGAATAGAAGATTCCAGGGGCCTATTGTATTTTTCCTTGAATCTCTTATGAAAATCTTCGGCACCCGGAACAACTGCTTTATTGATATGGACTGGAGCAAATTCCGTACTAAAAATACCGTTCAAATCATTTTTTAAAGCCTCATAAAGTGATGGGGAACCCCATCCCCCACCGAATCCTTGCCACGCCTTCGGATTAAAATTTAACTCTTTCGCTTGCCGGCCTATCAGAATGGCGTCCGGAGCATAGGAGATCGATAGAAAGAGATCGGGTTTTGCTGCCTGTATTTTAAGGAGCATCGAGGAAAGATCAACGCCTTTTGCACTGTAGGCCTCTTTGGCAACAATATTAGTCAACCCAAAAGTTGGCATGATCCGGTCTAAATCTTTGACCGTTTGTGTTCCATAAGGACCGTCTTCATAAGCGATAGCGATTCGCAATTTATTTGGCGGAATCCCCAGCTTAGGAGCCGTAACCTCTTTGGTGTATTCACTAACTACTTGTGCATAATTGCTTGCTCGCGGGGTTATTCTCCAAAAGTATTTAAGTCCGCGTTCGGTAAGGGTATCGGCGATGCCAGCGGCAACTTCAAAATAAGGTACCTTATATCTATTGGCCACCTCGCTTGCGGAGTAACAAATACCGCTTGAGAAAGTCCCTAGGATCAGTTTTATATTTTCCTGAGTGATTAACTTTTCAGCTTCGCCTGCTCCGGCTTTGGCATCGGGGGCATCACTAATAATCAGTTTAACCTTCTTCCCTAATAATCCCCCTTTCGCGTTCAGCGTTTCTGTTGCCAGTTCTATCCCTGAGAGAGATTCTTGACCCTCATGGGCCATGAGCCCGCTCAAAGGAAGAATAACCCCGATTTTTAATTCTTCAGTTCTGGCTTCATAAGGATAGGCCATTACGCAAGCCAAAACCACCAAAACAACTGTTAGCTTAAAAATGTTTCTCATAGTCTGGTCTCCTTTTTTTAGCATGTTTGTTTGTGCCGCAATGTCATTTTTTTCGGCATCATAAGGATTGTTATCGGACAAACTTGTTTTCACATTTTTTCCTGTTCTTTGGCCTTCTTTACCACATCTTCAAAAGACTGCCCTTTTCTCATATCAACAACCCTCATTGCCTTGTAAACAAACCTCGGAAGTGTACCTTCAGAAACCAATTCAACTTCAGCAGACAATCCCGTGGCTTTTCGGATTCCACTCTTGATTATATCTTTTAGCCTTTCTCTCTCTTCCATGGCATTTGATTTGAACTCGGCGCGAATCAAAAGCGTGTCCAAATCTTTGGGTCGATCGACGATCATCACATATTCACCCGTTAGCAGGTCATTACTTTTTATTATATCTTCGATCATTGAGGGATAAACGTTGGCGCTTTTCACCGTCACCATATGATCAATGCGGCCAATTACGCCCCCGGGAAATCGGCCCAGAGTTCTTCCACATGGGCATGGTTGGGGGTCAAAAACCACCAAATCTTTTACCCTAAAGCGAATCAAGGGAGCCGTTGTTCCCACCAAATCCGTTAAAACTAATTCCCCTGTTTCTCCCGAAGATACCGGTTGAAGGGTATCCGGGTTCAAAATTTCCGGATAAACAGAATCCTCGCAGATATGACCGCCAGCCTCCTCCGGACATTCAATCCATATGATCGTGCCAATATCGGTGACCCCATAACCATCGATGACATTTTTCACACTCGGGAATAATTCCCTAATCCTCCTCTTTGCGGTCTGGGTATTGATACCGATTTCACCTCCCCCATGGGCAATCCTCATCTTCACCTTGTCTTGAAGATTTTTAGCGATCAGAATATTCCCCAGAAAGTTGAAGTAGGAAGGGGTGGCAACCAAGACGGATGACCCAAAGTGGGTCAATACCCAAAGTTGACGATCTGTATTTCCCATACCGGTATTTAAAACAGTCGCTCCAACCTTTTGAGCGGCTAAGTGCATTATGAGTCCGGAATAGATATAGTGATAACCGAATGCATTTTGAAATATATCGCCTTTGTGCAAGCCCTCGCAGACTAATGCCCGAGCATTCAAATCGGTCCAGATTTCTATATCCTTGACATTTCTGGGAAGAATCAAGGGGGTACCCGTTGTACCGCTCGTCATCGGCGCCCAAACAATCTCATCCCAAGGAATGCAAACATGCGTCCCAAACGGCGGTTTTTCTACCTGGGCATCTCTAAGTTCTTCTTTTTCCGTAAAGGGAAGCTTAGCTAGATCATTTAAGCTTTTGAAGTCACCGGGCTGGAAACCAATCGATTTAAATTTTCTTTGATAAAAAAGAGAGTTTTTATAAACATAGGCGATCTGCGATTTCAATCTTTTCTCTTGCAGAGCACCCAACTCATCTCTAGACATTGTTTCAATTCGTTTATCCCAATACATCTCATCTCCTCCTGGACGTTCATCTGCGCTCGAAGGACCATCACGATTGAACAATTCTTCGTTCATTCGGTGATGGCCCTGATAAAATTTGTTTTACTTTCTTTCATCCCATTTTGGTACGGGCCATATCGGCTTGTAATCATGACTGGCGAGGTGAGGCGGCCATACTAATTGATATTTGCCCTCATAAATTTGTTTCGTCACATATTTCTTATACGGATTTTGTCCCTTTTCATCAAATTCGATAGGGAACCCCAAAAAATCAGCTAAATCTCCTTTTATCTTAATTTGCGATAAAGCATCTCTAATTGCTTCAGGGTCAGTCGATTTGGCCTTCTCCAAAGCCGCCGCCAACACCCTTGCGGCAACATAGGCATCTACAGAAAGTTCGCTCATATTCTTTCCGGTCATTTGCTTAAAATCGTCCCAAACTTTTTTTGCCCAAGGGGTTTTTACGCAGGCGTCATATCCACCCCATCCGTCTGCAGTATACTGATAATTTGTCCCTCTATACCCAATCGAAGGAATAAAGGTCTGATCTAAAGAACCTGCCCCACTCCATATAACCGCCATGGGCTCAATTCTCATCCTTTCAATTAACTGGCAAATCGATATATCATCCACCGTATAACCGGTTATGGATATGACATCCGCATTCACACCTTTTATCTTAACAGCAAGAGGCATAAGGTTTCCAGAGTTCGGCGGGTAAGGTTCATCAAGGATAATTTTTACTTTAATTTCAGGTGCTCTCCGCCGTAGTGTTTTGGCAAGGTCTTGCCCCCAATCGGTATTCTCATATATCATGGCCATCGTCTTGGCAGGTTTCCCTGTCTTTCCTCCAATCCATTTCAAAAATTCAATCGTTGAATCTGCATTTCCGGAAGATGGACATTGGGCAGGCCTAAAAACATATTTAAATCCTCTTTCGGTTATCTCCGCCTTCGCCGCCAAGTCTACAACCCAGGGGATTCTATATTTTTCAGCAACCGCTGTACTGGGAAAGGTAACTGCACTTTGGTAAGCCCCTATGATTGCCGAAACTTTTTCCACGTTGATCAGGCGCTCTGTCTGGGTCATCCCAATCTGTGGATCTCCTTGTGTATCTACTGTCACGAGTTTAATTTTTGCCCCGCCAAGGGATTTGATGCCCCCGTTATCATTAACGTGTTTGATGGCCAATTGCGTCGCCGCCAGCATTTCTTGTCCAATGGGGGCTGCAGCACTCCCGGATAATGGCAAAAGATGGCCTATTTTTATTTCAGTAACTGCATAACCTTCGTTAAGGCTTATGGCTACAAAAAAAATCGCCAGCAAAACCACAAGAGTCTTTTTCATTTTCCTTTCCTCCTTATCGACGTGATGAGAACCCCGAACATTAAAAATTAGTTCTTCATGTTGTAGAAAACATCGTTTTTAACAACAAAATATCACCTTTCAATTACCCACGGCTCAAAAGGCATTTTGGAAAGCAATTCATTCCCGGTCTCCGTAATGAGCAGAGGCCTTTCCATTCTTAACCCGCCCACACCGACCTGATTGGCCGTAACCGCAATCATCTGCATGTAATTGGGCTCGATGACATAGTCAGGATTGGTACAGTGGGGGATTTTGACATCAGTCAACGTGGGGTACCATTCATGGCCGGCATGGCCGATCCCGTGGCCGAATCCCCGGATAAACTTATCCCACCCATTGCGTACCACAAATTCGCGGACATTTTTACCAACCTCTCCCAGGGTTTTTCCCGGACGCATGACCTCTACGATGCGTTCACAGGTCTTCACGTAGGCATCTATCACCTTCCTCTGGTCGGCATCCGGCTGCCCCATAATGGCGTTATGGGAAACGTCTCCAAGCATCAGCCCATACATTCCGTGAAGATCCAGTAGAACGAATTCACCGTACTGGACGATCTTGTCCGTAGCCGGTGTGCAGGCTCCCGTCCAGGTCCGATACCCGGAAGCCACTTCCTGCCCGCCCGTGAAAGTCCAGGCAAACTCGCTTCCCGCATCCCGCATAACCTTTTCCGCGACCCCGGCAATTTGTTTTTCGTTTACTCCGGGCCGCAAAAACTTGCGCACTTCTTCATGGGCGGTATCTACGATCGCCGTGGCTTGCCTCATCAACCGCACTTCCGCTTCTTCCTTCACCAAGGTGAGCTGGTCGAAGATCTCCACCGCATTGATCAGGGTGGCCTTCGGAAGCCCCTTCTGCAGCTCTTGATATTCCCAAAAGGTCAGGTACCCTTCAGCAATATAGGCCGAAGACGCGCTCTCGAAGCCGATGCGGCCCTTATCCAGGCCCATGCTTTTGATTTTCCGGATGATAGTTTCCATCAACGTGAGCTTACCGTACCCCTCCACATGTTCGAGCCACCCTTCCTGAGCCAGGCGATTCACGTCCATGGAAGGGGGTATGAGGGTAATCTCCCCCGAGGCGGGGATGACAACCCCGCTCCGCCACGGGCAGAAGGCGCCGCAAACATGGGTGATTGTTTTGAGACGGGTTCCAATCAGGACATCGATGTTATATTTCTTAATTGCTTCCTGAACTTTGGCCAACCGCTTGGTAAATTTAATGTGAACTGTGTACATTATACTTTCTCCTTTTCATTCCAATGTTCATCCCGAATTTTCTTTTTCATGATTTTTCCGGATGAAGTTCTAGGCAAATCCTCTACAAAAGACACTATTTTCGGCCGTTTATAGCCGGCCAAATGTTTGCTGCAATAGGCAATAATCTCTTCTGCAGAGGCCGAATAGCCTGTTTTTAAGACAATCATAGCTTTAACCACCTCTCCCCAACGTTTATCCGGTATCCCAAAGACCGCTGAGTCCGCCACCGCAGGATGCGATTTCAGGATGTCTTCGATTTCCCGGGGATAAATGTTTTCTCCGCCGCTGATGATCATGTCGGTTTCCCGATCGACAATATAATAATAATTCTCTGCATCTTTCATTCCTAAATCACCGGCCGTAAACCATTCGCCATGGAGCGCTTCGGCTGTTCTTTCCGGGTCTTTGTAATACCCATCAAAACGGCCGGCACATTTGGAAAAAAGTTTTCCCACTTGACCCACCGGAAGGGGCTGTCCTTCCGTATCCCGTACTTCCAACTCCGCTCCAAAACAGGGTTGGCCGCAGCAGCGAATCTTCCGGTACTGATCCTGGGGATGAAGGACGGCGAGATAACCGCTTTCCCCTGCCCCATAAAACTCATAGAGAACCGGGCCGACTCTTTTCAGGATATCTTCCTTTAAGGAGGTAGGCATAGGGGCACCCCCTGTCACCAGACAGCGCAAGACATCGAAACGGGTCTTCTCCAAGCGGGAACTGTTTAAAAGCATATCCAGCATGGTCGGAACCATAAAGGATGCGGTAATTTTTTCCTTCTCGACGATTTCCAGGACTTTTTCCGCGTTGAATTCACTGGCCACAAATATTGCCCCGCCGACCATCAGAACCATAAGAGGGAAAAAAGTTACTCCATGAAAGAAAGGGGAAATCGCTAAAAAGATATCTTTTCTCGACAAGTTGAACTCCAGCAGGGTGTACCAGCTGCACAAGACCGTTCGCTTATGGGAGCGAAGGACCCCTTTAGGATTTCCGGTTGTTCCCGAGGTGTAGAGCATCCAATAGGGGGCATCCCAGGAAACTGAAACGCCAGGCTCCTCATCCGACCAGGATGATAAAAATTTGTCATAGGATGTCCAACGGGAATTTCTGGATTGGCCGATGACCACTACCCCATCGGGACGAAGGTTTTTCAGCTGCCCCTCGATGGAAGAAAAAGCTTCCTGGAAGGAGTCTCCAAGAAAAACAAAGAGCGCATCGGAATGATTGAATAAAACCACCAATTCTTCAGGCTTCAACCAGAAATTAAGGGTGACAATACAAATCCCCGCTTTGGCACAGGCGTGGAAGATTTCCATGTATTCAATGCTATTTCGGGAAAAAACTGCAATCTTGTCCCCCGGCTTGAGGCCGTGACCGAGGAGAGCATTGGCCAGCTTGTTGACTTGGTGGTTAAATTCAGCAAAGGTGAGCCTTCTAGTTTCATCGATAAGACAAATCTTTTGGGGGAATTTTGTAGCATTCATCCGCAAACTGTCACCAAAGTGTATCATTTTCGAACTCCTCTTTTTTCGGTCATATTCCCAAATAGGTTTCTTTCAGGTGTGGGTCGGAGAGTAATTGCTGGCCAGGGCCTTCCATCACGATGCGTCCATGCTCGATCACATATCCCCGGGAGGCGATACTCAGAGATTTTTTAACGTCCTGTTCCACAAGAAGGATTGTAACCCCTTTGGCATTGATCTGTTGCAGGGTGTCAAAGATCAGGCTGACCGAAACCGGAGCCAGACCCAAAGAGGGTTCGTCAAGTATGAGCAGTCTGGGAGAAGCCATGAGCGCCCGTCCGATAGCCAACATCTGCTGCTCGCCTCCACTGAAGGACTTGGCCATTTGGCTCTTTCTCTTCCCCAAGATAGGGAAGAGATGGAGGACATTCGCAAAATTCCGCTGGATCTGCTCCCGGTCATTCAAGGGATAAGCCCCCATCCAGAGGTTATCCTCGACGGTCATAAAGGGAAACAACCGCCTTCCTTCCATCACCTGAGAGATCCCCTGCCGGGTAATTTCATAGGGTAGTAAATGATGAATCTCCTGCCCCTGAAAGATGATGGATCCCGTCTTAGTTCTCAAGAGGCCCGAGAGAGTCTTCATTAAGGTGGTCTTACCCGTGCCGTTTCCACCTACGATGCTGACAATCTCCTTCTCTCCCACGGAGATGGAAACATCATGGAGAATGTGAACGTCTCCGTAATACACATTGACGTCATTGACGCTAAGTAAGCTCATGATATTCTTCACCCAAGTAGGCCTTGATAACCTGCTCATCATTAGAAACCGCCTTAGGATTTCCTTCGCTGATTTTTTGTCCGTGATGAATGACAATGATCCGGTCTGAAAGGCTCATAATTGCCTGCATGATATGCTCTATGAGCAAAATGGTAATATTCCTCTTCTGAATTTGACGGATCATTTCGATTACTTCCCTTGTTTCCACTGAAGTCAATCCGGCCATAACCTCATCCAAGAGGATCATTTTAGGATGGGTAGCCAATGCCCGAGCAATCTCCAGTCGTTTTCGATCCGCAATCGTTAAATTCTTGCCCATCTGTTCCTTGACGCCGACCAAACCCAGCGTGTATAAAATCTCTAAAGCTTCTTCTTGGGCCTTTTTCATATTTGCCGTATGTAATAAGGATCCCACCATAATATTGTCCAGGACATTCATATCCCCAAAAGGCTTGACAACCTGAAATGTCCGACACAGACCCTTTTTGCAAATTTGATCGGACGCCAGGCCGTCGATACGGTTTTCTTTAAAAAAGATCTTTCCGCTGGTAGGTGGAGTGAATCCACTGGCTAAGCTAAAGATCGTTGTTTTCCCGGCCCCATTTGGGCCAATAAGTCCGATAATCTCCCCTTGGTCTATGGAAAAGGAAACATCATCAATTGCTCTCAGGCCCCCGAAGACTTTACTCACATTCTTGAATTGAAAGATTCCCATGCGTTTTCCGTCTGTTACGCTTTAGTTTATAAGCAGGTCCTAAATTTAGGAAGACCTTCCGTCCCTAAAGGGAGAAGTGCTCCTTGTAAAACGATTGAAAAATTTTCGAATCAGTACATAAATCCCCTGCGGTTCAAAGCGAATCACAGTCATCAAAATAATTCCATAAAGCATGATATCCAAACCAATCATCTTTCCACCCATATAAAGATGCAGCAATTCCGCGGAAACCACCAAAAGAACAGCCCCTAGTATGGGACCCAGAATCGTACCGCGCCCCCCGATGATACACATAACCGCCAACTGGATAGATAAATTGGTGCCAATAATTTTTTCCGGGTTGATATAAAGAACAAACTGCGCGTAAAATGTCCCGCCAATGGCGGTAAATATTGCGCTGATGGCTGCAGCGATTGATTTATATCTGGTCAAATTGACGCCTAGCGATTGAGCCGCCTCCTGGTCATTCTTGATGGCGTTTAGGTAATACCCGATTCTGGAGTGGAGAATCCATCGGGTCACTCCAATGACTGAAAAAAACAAAAGGACAACAATCACATAATAAAAAAGCTTGTTGGTATACTGAAATTGCCAAGGGGCATCTTTTAACAAAGTGATTTCCAATCCGCGAGGCCCCCCGAGTAAGTTATTAGTGTTCTCCACGATAATCTGTAAGATCATTGCCGCTGCTAGGGTCGCCAAGGAGAAATAAGCCCCCCTGAGCTTAAAGCACGGAAAGCCAATCAAGATAGCGGCAAAAGCGGCAAAGATTGCCCCGACGATCATGCCTATCCAAGGACTTATTCCCCATTGGAGGAAAAGGACCGTTGAGGTATAAGCTCCAATACCTACATAGGCCGAGTGCCCAAGAGATAGCTGACCGGCAATTCCTCCCAGGATATTCCAAGACAGAGCAAAATAAGCATATAAAAATAAAAGGATCAAAATACTCATCGTATAGGGATTTTGAAAAATCAAAGGTAATAGCGACAAAACAACGAGAATGATAATTCCTCTTATCCATTCCGTTCTTGGAGACATTGATTTTTCCCGAGGCAAGGGTGGAGGCATCTTTTTACTCACTTTCCAAACCAAAAAGGCCGGATGGCTTAAAATATAAAATGATTAAAAAAATGATTAAAATTAGCGCTTCCGTGAAAGTAGCGGGAAGAAATTGGGCCCCTACCGACTCAATTAACCCAATAATAAGTCCTCCCCAAAAAGCACCACTTAGGGAACCCATTCCTCCCAGAACAACGATTACAAACGCTCTCATCCCAAAAACATCCCCCACGAATGGGTAAACGGAATAGAGAGGAAGGAGAAGGGCCCCCGCAGCTCCTAAAATGGCCATCCCGATACCAAAAGAGATATCGTAAATCCTGTAACTATTCACCCCAATGACACTAGCCGCTTCTCTGTCCTGTCCTGTGGCCCGTATGGCGCGACCCGTCTTGGTCTTCTTCAGAAACAGGAAAAAGGCAAATCCGACCAATACCGAAAATAATAAACCAAAAATTTGCGTATAGCTGAAAATGAAATCGCCCAAGACCAAAGTCTGGTTCACATAGCCGTGCTTGATTACTTGCGCATCTGGTCCGGCAAATAACAAGAAGAGGCTATCCAGGAAGATCCATAAGCCCGTGGTAAAGATCAAAACACCGATCGGTTCCCGGGCGGTCTCTTTTTCGTAAATGGACTTAATGAGAAACCTTTGGGTTAGGTAGCCTACGGCAAACATGCTGGGTGGAACAATCAAAAGAGTCAATTGCGGATGAAGCCCCAGATATCGGCATATCCATAGAGTGAAGTACATCGCCATCATGAGAAATGCCCCATGGGCGAAATTTATAATCTTCATAACCCCAAAAAGAAGACTGAGGCTCAGAGCGATCAGACCGTAAATCGACCCGCTACATATGCCATTCAAAAATGATTGAATCAAAATAGACATGCAGTATCCTAATTTTGAATTCTGAAATATAAGGCGATCACCTGTTCGTTACCGAAGAATGATCAGTCTTATTTTCTTTTGCTTCTGATCTGGTTGTATCGTTCTGTATCTTTTTTATATTCAATTACTTTCGCCCAAACTGCTTTTTCCGTCACCAAAATATTAAAAGGCCTGGGCAAAATCTTCCCGAACAAACTGGAGAATTTGCCGGGAAGGTTTTTTCGATTTTTTTATCCCTTCTTAAAGGGCGGCATTGGTTTGTGCTCAACGTACGACTTAATTGCTTCTTTGCAATCTTCGGTACCCAGAAGAAGAGTAAAGTATAACCATTCAAGTTCCTGTCCCGCTTGATATGGAAAATCCTGGGCCCTCTGAACGGCTTTCTTGATAAACTTTACTGAAAGAGGTGATATTTTTAAAATTTTTTGAGCAATAGCCTCGGCGGCAGGCATCAATTCGGATAAAGGAACAACTTGGTTGACCAATCCCACTCTATAAGCTTCCTGAGCAGTTATGTATTCGCCTAAAAGTAGCATTTCGAGAGCCTTCCGCCTTCCTACTAACCTGGGGAGCATCTGGGTACCGCCAGCACCGGGCATGCAAGCGAGGCGCGATTCCGGCTGCCCAATGGTGGCATGTTCCGCCGCAATAACAAAGTCAGCCGAATAAATGAGTTCCGGCAAAGCACATACCCCATTTAGAGCCATAATAGACACCTTACCCCACTCGCGAAAAATATTGGCCATAGTCATAAGCGGGTCAAACGCCCCAAAATAATCAATAAGTGGCAAGCTCATATGGGGATTTCCTTTTTCTTCTCCCCCTCCGGGCCATTCCCTTAAATCATCCCCTGCGTTCCAAACCTTATCGCCTGCACCGGTAAGAATCATTACTCTTATATTATTATCCTTGTGGCAGTCTTCAACAGCATCAACGAGACGTTGATATTCTGCATATCTGACAGCGTTTAATCTCTCTGGGTAATTGAGGGTTACATAGGCAATCTCACCTTTCTTTTCTAATAGAACAGTATTCTTGGGCTTCATGATATCTTTGGGTTCTGGCATGTTAAAATTACCTCCTTTTAATAAAATTGCATCTTATGGCTCTTCCTATTGATGCTGTTTGAATTTCCTTAACCGCTGTCTATTATCAAAACAGAACAACGCCTTAAACTTTAATTTCACGATCCTTCCATTGTTCATCCCTCAAGCTTTTTTTCATAATTTTTCCAGAAGCTGTTTTGGGCAATTCTTTTACAAATTCTATTTCTTTTGGTCTTTTAAACCCCGCAAGTTTGGCTGCACAATATTCCTTAATTCCCTGTTCGCTTATTGAATAGCCTGGCTTAAGGACTATCACGGCTTTAACAGCTTCACCCCATCGTTCATCGGGTATTCCAAATACGGCACATTCTTCAACAGCAGAATGGGATTTTAAGATATCTTCAATTTCTCTTGGATAAATATTCTCTCCCCCACTAATAATCATATCTGTTTTACGGTCGACGATATAATAATAGTTTTCTTCGTCTTTCATCCCCAAATCACCGGCTGTAAACCAATCGTCTCGGAGAGCCTCGGCAGTCTTTCCCTGATTTTTATAATATTCATCAAATCGGCCAGGCCATTTTGAAAACAGTTCTCCAACTTGCCCTGGTGGAAGTGAGTTTCCATCTAGGTCACGAATTTCAATTTCCGCCCCAAAACATTGTTGACCACAGCATCGTATTTTCCTTAGCTGATCTTCCGGGTGAAGAACCGTAACATATCCGCTCTCGGTAGCCCCATAAAACTCAAATAACACCGGCCCAATTTTTTCCATGACCCTTTCTTTCGTTTTAGTTGGCAACGGTGCCGCTCCTGTGACTAACATTCGAAGCGATTTAAATGAGGTTTTTTCAATGTTTTTACTGTTGAGCAGCACATCCAAAACTGTTGGAACCATAAATGAAGCTGTAATTTTTTCGTTGCTCATGATTTCTAAAATGATATCCGCATTATATTCACTTACGACATATATTTTCCCTCCTGCCTGAAGGACCATTAAAGGAAAAAATGTCACACCATGAAAAAAGGGGGAGATAGCCAAAAAATAGTCATTTTTCCCTAGACCGAATTCGATTAAAGCAAGCCAACAGTCTAAAACTGTACGTTTATGGGATCTAACTACTCCTTTGGGATCCCCCGTTGTTCCGGACGTATAAATTAACCAAAATGGAGCGTCCCAATCAACTTGAACCTCCGGTTCCCATTGAGAGGCCTTTGATAGAATATTTTCATAGGACTCCCAATGTGGAAACTTAGGATTACCAATAACTATTAATCCATTCGTACGAAGTTTGATCAATTCTTTATATATAGAAAACATTGATTCTTGGTATTGTTCGCCCAATATTATCATTACCGCGTCAGAATGATTAAAAATGACCGCTACCTCACTCGGTCTGAGCCAAAAATTCAGTGTTACCAGGCACACTCCAATTTTTGCGCAGGCATGAAATACTTCCATATATTCAATGCAGTTACGGGAAAATATGGCAATTTTTTCCCCTTTTCCCAGCCCATGCGCTGTCAAACCATTCGCTACTTTATTAACTCTTTGGTTAAATTCCTTAAAAGTTAATTTTCGGTTTCCATCAGAGATGCATATTTTATTCGGAAATTTCTCTGCATTTATCCGCAGAGTGTCGCCTAGGCTAATCATCATGAATCCTTCCCTGTCAAAATTTTTCTAATAAAATGAAACACGAGGATATTTAGGGAACGATTTTTGATAATCAACATTTCTTCCGAAATAGCCATTAGATTTCCCTGCTTTTCTTAATGAGCTTAAAGTAAATGACTCTTGCGCCCGCAACGGCGTATTCAGAAGGTTTTTGGCACAAAACTTCCACTAACCTTATTCTTCAAAGGTTTATTGCTTCAGTAAGCCGTATAGGACCCAATTAATAGTCTCGACTATTTCCCACTCCATTTTGGAACCGGCCATACCGGCTTAAAACCAGTGACGGCCACATTCGCCGGCCAAACCGTGCGGTACTTGCCATCATAGATTTGTTGCATAACAAATCTTTTTAAAGGGTTTTGGCCCTTTCCATCAATCTTAATATTGAATCCTAACAATTTCGTGAGATCAGTATTTGTTATCACCGTTTTAGCTAAGGCTCCACGAATCGCCTCTGGTTCCGCTTTCTTTGCTCTTTCCAGAGCATCTTTAAGAAACCAAACAGCTCCGTAAGCGCATACCGTAAACTCTGTAGGCTCATATTTATAAGTTGCCATAAATTCATCCCAAAATTTCTTGGCGAATGGCGTCGTAATGCACGACTCATAACCGGCCCAGCCATTAGTGGTAAAAATGTAATTAGTCCCTTTAATACCCACTGAAGGAACAAATGTCCGATCTGCTTGGCCAGCCGCACTGCCGATAATAGCCATTGCATTTACTTGTAATTGTTCAAATAGCTTATGTATTTGAATTGCATCTGTAGTATAGCCGGTCACAGAAATAATATCCGGGTTCCTTCCTTTGATTTTAAGAACAAGGGGTCTCATGTCTGGAGAATTTTGGGGGTAAGCTTCATCTAAAACAGTTTCTAATCCCATTTCCTTTGGAAAACGAGTCCTTAATGTTTGGGCCAAGTCCTGCCCCCAATCTGTGTTTTCATAAACAAAAGCCAACGTTTTTGGTTTTTTACCTGTTGTTTCGCTTGCCCACTTAACAAAATCCACTATACTGTCGGCATTACTTGAAGCCAGGGCTTGTACTGGACGAAAGACATATTTATAACCCCGCTCGGTAATTTCTGCTTTAGCTGCTAAGTCGACAATCCACGGTACTCTATATTTCTCAGCAACAGCCGTGCTGGGAAATGTAACTGCACTTTGATAAGCACCAATAATCACCGGAACCTTTTCAACGTTGATCAACCTTTCGGTTTCGGTCATTCCTATCTTCGGATCTCCATGAGTATCAACCTCAACTATCTCCAATAAAGCTCCCCCCATTGATTTAATTCCGCCCGATTCATTGATATGCTTTATTGCTAAATGCGTGGCATTGCTCATATCCTGTCCAATCGGGGCGGCCGCTGTGCCGGAAAGAGGAATTAGGTATCCCACTTTGATTTTCGAGGCTGCCGCGGCAGGCTGGGCAGGATATATCAAAAGGAACATAATTAAAAATGCAAGAGCACACGGCACGATCAATAAATTGCCTTTTTTCATTTTGTTACCCCCTTTTTTTCTGAATAAGGATGTTTAGTGTGAATTATCTTCTCTTTCGCTTAACGACAGAAATACGCCACATCCACCAAAATCGCAGATGATTATCCATACCTTGCTTCCATGACCAACATCTCCTCATGCGTTAAAGCGCTTTTTATTTCTTCTTCATCTGACTATTACTATGATAGCCCAACTGATAAGAAACTTTCCGTGCATACTCAAGAATGCTTGCTTTACATTCTTTGAATTTAGCACTCGTAAATCGATTAACGGGAACTGCAATACTTAACCCTGCCACCACTTTTCCACCTGCATTAAAAATGGGAACTGCGACAGCTTTTGCCCCACGATTCAGTTCTTGATCGCTATATGCAAAACCCTGTTCTCGAACCTGGATTAATAGTTTTTTCAATTTCACGGGGTCGGTGATTGTTTTAGGTGTTATTTTTTGAAGTCCTTTAGCGATGATCCGCTGTTGTTCTTCTTCAGGCAAATAGGCCATTAAAATGCGTCCTGTCGCGCTAGCGTATAAAGGGAAGGTATCGCCTCGATTAATGATAAATCGGATAGTATTTTTACATTCGACCCTTTCAATACAAACGGCTTCATCTCCTTTCATTGCGGTCAAAAAAACCGTTTCATTTTTTTTCTGTACTAATTGAAGCATGAATGGTTTGGCAATATCCACAAGCCCGTCTTGTGAAAAGGCCATTGTTTTTATTTTCAATATAACAGGGCCGACCATGTATTTTTTTTGGATGGGGTCATATTCTAAAATGGAATTCTGGCACAGAGTTTTTAGGTACCGATAGAGTGAGCTTTTAGGAAAGGCAATGTATTGGCTGATTTCATCAGCGTCCAAATTGGAGCTTTGGCTAAACAGGCTCAATAACTGGAAACATTTCTTTAGTGATTTTATTTCTTTGATGGGCATGGCCAGTTAATTTTTACAATGTGGAATTTTTTTTTACAATGTGATAATAAATAAATCCCTAAAAAATGTCAAGATATTTTTTATTAGTTTTGTTACAGGAAGGAAGCCGGATTTTGCAGGAACAGAAAATATGCTATCAATACTTTGCGCATTTCATTCGGTATTCAATAAAATGCTCCGGAGCTCCAGTATCAACATTTGTATTTTGAAAGCCCGGTCGGCATTGACCTTGGCAAAAATAAGTTGTCGCCGATTGTATTAATATGACTTTCGGTTTTCTGGGATAAGCTATTCGGTGAAAAAAATTCGCCAATGGGGTAAAAAAGCGAGTAAATATTTTTTAGCCAATTTTTTTAATCTCCTATTTTAATTCAATTATTTTAGTTATTCTGTTATTCCTGGTTAAGGATTGTTAAGTATCATTCCTTTGTAACCGATTAGCTTAGCCCTTCAAGTGTGATTGAAAGAATAAATGTATTCGGTGACACAGATAAACGAATTCGGAGACAAACGCTTTTAGGCTAACGCAATCGGTGACAAAATATCGCAGGACAAAGCTAATCGACGACAACTCAGCAGTCCTGGATCACAGGGCTCAAAAATCCTGTCCGATTTTACACCATTTTGAAAAATGGAAAACTGTGCATCACGGGGGGATCCAGTCCCATTTTTAATCTATCATTCCAATTGCATTTTTTTCTAATCTGTGCTTTTTTGAAACACTTCAAACACTTCTTACTGAAATCATTCTTGCCGCATCATGAAACTTTTTTATCATAACCGGTTAAAAAGGTGCTCTGATGATTAAACAATACTTCGCCCACACATTACCAGACAAACCACCTGCCGATTGGCAGCCGCTGGAACAGCATCTAAAAGAAACCGCAGAAAAAGCAAAAGAATTTGCCTGTGCATTCGGAGCGGAGGATTGGGGTTATCTTGCCGGGCTTTGGCATGACATCGGGAAATATTCGGATGTCTTTCAGCAGCGTTTACTTGCCACTCAAGACGCGGATGGACATATCGAAACAAAACCTGGCAGACCTGATCATTCCACAGCGGGCGCACAGCATGCTACCAAAACCTTGGGACAATTGGGAAAACTACTTGCATACACTATTGCCGGACATCATGCCGGATTGCCTGATGGAAAAACAAACGATCAATCTTGTCTGATAAAAAGGTTGGAAAAAAACATACCAGATTTTACTGCCACTCCTGATTGGATTTTAAATCAAGCGATATCGGCAGTAACGCCGTTCACATTAGATCAAAAGCGCTTTAGCTTTCAGTTATCTTTTTTTGTCCGAATGATTTATTCATGTCTTGTAGATGCTGATTTTTTAAATACTGAATCTTTTATGGATGCTCAAAAATCAGCATGGCGGAAAGAGTATCCATCATTAGAAACCATTAGTAATAGACTTTTCAACGCTCTTGATGAATTGAATACTAAAGCACTTCAGACACCAATCAATAAACAACGCGCTTCAATCCTTCAAGACTGTATGAATGCTGCTATATGGAAACCGGGCTTATTTTCTCTTACCGTGCCAACCGGGGGTGGAAAAACACTCTCCTCACTTGCCTTTGCTATAAAACATGCGATTAAATACAATTTAAGCAGAATTATATATGTTATTCCTTACACAAGCATTATCGAGCAAAACGCTGCTGTGTTTCGTCAAATCCTTGGTGATGAAGTAGTTCTTGAACACCATAGCAATTTTGAATCTGAGGAAGAAGACCATCGTTCCCGTCTCGCCTCGGAGAATTGGGATGCACCGCTGATCGTTACAACCAATGTACAGTTCTTTGAATCATTATTCAGTTGCCGATCATCAAAGTGTAGACGCATACATAATATAACAAACAGTGTAGTTATCTTGGATGAAGCCCAAATGTTGCCAGTACCGTTATTGAAGCCCTCAATTGAAGCACTTCGTGAACTGTCGAGCAATTATGGAACAACAATTGTTCTTTGTACTGCCACACAACCGGCTCTTTCTTCAACGGATTCATTTAAAAATGGACTTGATGGTGTACGGGAAATTATTCCTGATCCTACAGAACTCTATGAGAAATTTAAAAGAGTTAAAACCATCCGTCTGTCTAAAGTGAGTGATGATGAAATCGCGAAAAAAATCGCATCAATTAATCAAGTTTTGTGTATCGTCAATACCCGTAAACATGCCCGTTTGCTATATGAGAAAATTAAAGCGGTAGAAGGCACGTTTCATCTCAGCGCCCTCATGTGCCCTGCCCATCGAACGGCAGTTTTAAAAAATATACGGAAAACTCTGAATAGCGGAACATGTTGCAGAGTCGTCAGTACATCTTTGGTTGAAGCTGGTGTAGATATTGATTTTCCGGTTGTTATTCGTGCCGCAGCTGGTATTGATTCTATCGCGCAGGCGGCGGGCCGCTGCAATCGTGAAGGTAAGCTTTTGCAGAATGGCGAATTATATATTTTTACCCCAGAAGAAGCATTGCCGCCTGGCCATTTTCGCCAAGCTGCGGACACTACTGAAATGGTCATGCGGCAAAATGACGATCCTCTTTCTCTTTCGGCAGTAGAAGCATATTTTAGATCTCTCTACTGGATGAAAGGCGATAAGTTAGACATGCATGAAATATTGCAAGCCATTACGGAAGGAAACACACAAGGAGATTATCCATTCAGATATATTGCCGAAAAATATAAGATCATCGAAAACGTAATGGATCCCGTTATTATTCCTTGGAACGATAAAGCTAGACATATTATTCAAGAGCTACGATATAGTGATTTCCCCTCTTCCGCTGCAAGAAAAGCACAACGCTTTACAGTCCAATTGCCACAGCGTGCTCTTGCGCAACTTTTAAGTGTAGGTAGCGTTGAACGCCTTCATGAACAGTTCAATGTTTTGATAAACGAAGATCTTTATAAAGATGACATGGGGCTTTGCCCTGATGATCCAACATTTCATGAAATAGAAAATCTTATTGCTTAAATAAAAGGAGGTGATGAGAGATGTCTTATGGCGTTAAATTAAAAGTTTGGGGTGATTACGCCTGCTTTACCCGTCCAGAGATGAAGGTGGAGCGTGTCAGTTATGATGTCATGACGCCATCGGCAGCGCGTGGAATTTTAGAAGCCATTTACTGGAAACCGGCGATTGTCTGGGTCATTGATCGCATTCACGTATTAAAAAAGATGCGATTCGATAATGTCCGTCGGAACGAATTAGCCAGTAAAATTGCAGTAGGTACAGTAACCGCTGCTATGAAAGATGGTAAATCACCGGTGGAGGTATTCATTGAAGATGACCGACAACAAAGAGCGGCAATGATTTTGCGGGATGTTTCTTATGTCATTGAGGCGCATTTTGGTTTCACCGGTACTGAAGACAACAACCCTGCAAAGCATAAGGAAATATTCGATCGCCGCACCCAGAGGGGGCAGTGTTTCCATCAGCCTTACCTCGGTTGTCGTGAGTTTTCAGCTCACTTTGAATTGATAGAGGGTGAGATTCCGAAATCGAAACTTAATGGGAAGCAAGACCTCGGCTGGATGTTACATGACATGGATTTCCAAGATAACATAGAGGCAAAATTCTTTCAGGCTGTTATGAACGAAGGCATAATTAATGTGCCACCTTTGAATGGAAAGGGGGTGAAAGCGTGATTCTTCAGGCATTAAATAATTACTATTATAGACTCAAAGATAATCCTGATATTGATATACCCTTGCAGGGATTTAGTCGGCAGAAAATTCATTTTGCACTAATCATCGATCAGAAAGGCAAGCTAATTCAAATTCGCGATATCAGGGAGCAGGTGGGCAAGAAGATATTGCCCAAATCTTTAATTGTTCCGGCGGCGACAATTAGGGCAGTAAATATTTCCGCCAATTTTCTATGGGATAATACAGGATATGTTCTTGGTTCTGATTTGAAAGATGATTCGGTTCGTGCATCATTGACCTTTAAAGCGTTTAAAGAACTACATCATATCATTGGTGATGAATTGAATGATGATGGCATGATAGCTGTTTTGCGTTTTTTAGATTCGTGGAAACCAGCAAGCGTCACGGAGTTACAATATTGGGAAGATTTTAAAACTGGAGCCAATCTGATATTCCAACTTGATGGTGAATTACGATACATTCATGAACGCCCAGAAATAAGAAAAGCCTGGTTGACGTATCTTTGTACAAATCAATCAACCCACAAGGACTTTTGTCTTGTTACTGGTGAAATTCAACCAATTTCACGCCTGCATCCGAAAATTAAAGGTGTACGTGATGCGCAATCAATGGGCGCCGCAATTGTGTCGTTTAATTTAGATGCCTTTTGCTCATATCAGAAAGAGCAGAACTTCAATGCCCCCATCGGAGAAGAAGCCACTTTTAATTATACAACTGCCTTGAATCATCTTTTGGGTATAAGTAGCAGACAAAGAATCCAAATCGGAGATGCAACCACGGTATTTTGGACAGAGCGGGCATCACCAATAGAAGGCTTTATGGGTATGGTTCTTAATCCACAGGATGATGCAGGGGAAATCAAAGAAGTGAGAGCTTTCCTTGAAGCAGCTAGGGATGGTAAAAATCTGCCCGAGATTGATCCTGGACTTGGTTTCTACATTCTTGGTTTATCTCCAAATGCGTCCCGACTTTCAGTACGTTTCTGGTACGTCAGTACGGTGGGTGACATCAGTGAAAAAATTGGTCAACATTTCCGTGATCTTTCTATTGTGAAGCAATACGAAAATGACCCAGAATTTCCCGGCATACGGCAGATATTATTGGAAACATTTATAAATCATAAATCAAAAACAAAACCAAATTGGGATAATCTTAAACCACTGCTTACGGGTTCGATTATGCGATCCATACTTACAGGTACACAATATCCATACACTTTACTTACCGCTATCATTGGCCGCATCAGAGCGGATCAGACTATTAATTATTTTCGGGCGGCTATCATTAAAGGTTTCCTCAGTAGAAAAAATCGTATCACAAATCATGGTCAGGAGGTCAGCATGTCATTAGATAAAGAGTCAACAAATATCGCTTATAGGTTGGGGCGCTTATTTGCTATTTTGGAAAAAGCGCAGCGTGACGCAATCCCCGGCGCAAATGCTACAATTAAAGACAGGTATTATAGTTCCGCTTCAGCAACACCTAGAGTCGTATTTCCGCAGTTGCTGAGACTTGCCCAGCATCATATTCAGAAGGCAGAATATGGAGGGCGTTCAGATAAGATGATCGAAGATATTATGCAAGGCATCAATACTTTCCCAACACATCTGAGTCTTGACGATCAAGGAATGTTTGCCATTGGCTACTATCATCAGCGTAACGCACTTTTTACAAAGTCAGAAAACCAAAAGGAGGTTTAAAATGAGCAATATTATTCAAAATCGTTATGAATTCATTTATCTTTTTGATGTAGAGAATGGGAATCCGAATGGTGATCCTGATGCGGGTAACATGCCGCGGATAGACCCGGAAACGAATTATGGCTTAGTTACGGATGTATGCCTGAAAAGAAAAATCCGTAATTATGTTGAAATAGTCAAAAGTAATAAAAGCCCTTATGAAATTTATGTTCGGGAAAAAGCGATTCTCAATCAAACACAAGAAAGAGCGCATAAGGCTGTTGGTGTTGAAGATAAAGGTGATACCAAGAAACGCAAAGGTACCGGTGTAGAAGTAGAAAAAGCACGCGCTTGGATGTGTTCAAACTTTTTTGATGTCCGCACATTCGGCGCTGTTATGTCAACGGAAATCAATTGTGGACAGGTCAGGGGGCCAGTGCAATTAAATTTTGGACGCAGCATTGATGCTATAGTTCCTATGGAAATCAGCATTACACGTATGGCAGTTGCCACAGAAAAAGAAGCAGAACAGCAAAGCGGCGACAATCGCACTATGGGGCGGAAACATATTGTGCCCTATGCCCTTTATAAGACGGAGGGCTATATATCCGCACATCTAGCTCATTTGCCTCAGGGAACCGGCTTTTCTGAGGACGACCTTAAATTGTTGTGGGATGCTCTAATAAATATGTTTGATCATGATCATTCTGCGGCGAGGGGAAAAATGACGGCGAGAAAACTGATTGTATTCAAACATGAAACAGCACTTGGTAATGCCCCAACACAGAAATTGTTTGATTTGGTCAAAATAAAACGAAGCGGTGATGAAAAAATACCTGCTCGTGCTTATGTCGATTACAAGGTGGAGATCGATAAATCCAATGTTCCTAAAGGTGTGCAATTGGAAGAAAAAATATAGAGCGTATCATGTACTCAGAAGATGACTTAATTCAGCTTTCTTCATTGCAACACTACGCCTTTTGTCCAAGGCAGTGCGCGTTGATTCATGTCGAACAGGCATGGGTGGAAAATCGTTTGACCGCCGAAGGCCGGATCATGCACGAGCATGTGCATGATGAAGGAGATGAATCGCGTGGGAATGTGCGTATCGAGCGTGGCATTTCGCTGCGATCTTTGCGTCTGGGGCTGATCGGCAAGGCGGATGTTGTGGAATATCACCGCCAGGATGATGGAACATGGCAGGCCTTCCCTGTTGAGTATAAGCGGGGCAAGCCCAAGCCTGACCATAGCGATAAAATTCAGCTCTGCGCTCAGGCGCTTTGCCTGGAGGAAATGCTCAATGCCTCTATTCCTGCTGGCGCGCTCTTCTATGGCAAAACCAGGCGACGCCTTGATGTTGACTTTGACGAAGCGCTAAGGATAGAAACGCAAAACATTGCACAGCAAACACATACGTTAATCGAATCGGGTCAAACCCCCATGCCGGTTTACACCAAACGCTGTGAAAGCTGTTCGCTTATGGCCGAATGTATACCCAAGACAATTCAGAAAAAGAGATCAGTCAAAAGTTACCTGAAACGAATGCTGGATGAAACATGAAAAAACACCTCAATACATTATTTGTAACCACACAAGGCGCGTATCTTGCCAAGGAAGGCGAAACTGTAGTGGTCAAAGTTAATCAAGAAATCAGGCTGCGTGTGCCGGTACACACTATCGGTGGCATTATCTGCTTCGGCAATGTGTCTTGTAGCCCGTTTTTGATGGGATTTTGCGGTGAAAACGGGGTCGGTATCAGCTTTTTATCCGAGTATGGCCATTTTCTAGCGCGTGTACAAGGGCCGGTATCCGGCAATGTATTGCTGCGCCGGGAACAATACCGAAAAGCGGATAATCAGGAATATTCAGCTGAAATGGCCAAAGAGTTTGTTACCGGCAAGATTGTCAACTGCCGGACAGTGCTCCAGCGGGCGCTAAGAGATCATGCACAAAAACTGGCCGAGAACATACTACGCCAAAGCATCTCTGACCTAAGCCGTTCGCTGGAAGCTCTTGAACTGAATCAGTCACTCGATGCCGTGCGCGGTTTGGAAGGCGACGCCGCGCATACTTATTTTAGTGTTTTTGATCATCTGATTGTCGCACAAAAAGAAAGCTTTACCTTTCAGGAACGCAATCGCCGCCCGCCATTA
>DLME01000013.1:0-960 GCA_002479215.1 Syntrophaceae bacterium UBA7544 | reverse complement strand
CGCCGCCCGCCATTAGATAATGTGAATTGCCTGCTGTCATTCCTTTATACCTTGTTGATGCACGATTGCCGTTCCGCACTGGAATCCGTCGGACTGGACCCGGCAGTCGGTTTTCTGCATCGGGATCGACCCGGCAGGCCCAGCCTGGCATTGGACATGATGGAAGAATTCCGGCCATTTCTTGCGGATCGTCTGACACTTTCTTTGATCAATCTGCGGCAGGTGCAGGAGAAAGGCTTTAATAAAACGGAGGCAGGCGCGGTCATGATGAATGACGAGACAAGAAGATCGCTGCTTGTAACCTATCAGGAAAGAAAGCAGGAAGAAATTTACCATCCTTTTTTGGATGAAAAAGTAACAATTGGGTTACTGTTTCATGTGCAGGCATTGCTTCTGGCACGCTGCCTGCGCGGTGAGTTGGACGGCTATCCGCCGTTTATCTGGAAATAAGGAGGAGAGAAATTGCTAGTTCTGGTCAGTTATGATGTTGCTATGCAGGATGAAAGAGGGCCAAAGCGTTTGCGGCGTGTGGCTAAGGCCTGTAAGGACTATGGCCAGCGAGTGCAGTATTCTGTTTTTGAATGCATTGTTGATCCGGCGCAATGGACGGTTTTGCGTGAACGCCTGATTAAGGAAATTAATCCCGAAGAAGACAGTTTGCGCTTTTATTTTTTGGGCTCTAATTGGCGTAGACGTGTGGAACATATCGGCGCTAAAAAGTCGATTGATCAGGAGGGGCCGTTGATCGTGTAAAAAGGCTTCCGCGAACCTAAAGCTGACAATAATTGATAGGTAGCTTCGCAGATTAAGTAATCTATTTGAATTATAGATATATTTCAAATGATCTTTGAAAACTGAATATAGATGATTTTCTAAAACATGTGATTCGCGAAATATTAGGATATTAAGTAGTATTAACAATAAAATAGAAGTAAGTGGGGTCGCGCCCCGCGCGGGCGC
>DLME01000108.1 GCA_002479215.1 Syntrophaceae bacterium UBA7544 | reverse complement strand
CTGGTAAGATGGTTAACTTCGAATTCATCTCCAACATTAAGGTATAGCCTTATTCGGCCCATCGTCATAAAATCATATGTCACGTTAACAGGTTGGATAGTGACAGTATTTTTCGTGCGTGCCAAGATCCGGTGAAGTCCACTTTTAACACCCACGAAACTGCCGTCGGGTGATAGGTCTCCTTCGGGAGCTACCATGCACACGCCACCTTTATCCAGAATATTGGCAAACACTCCTATTTGCTGGTCAATCTGTTTCAAACATTGCTCCCTGATCTTATGTGACAAGCCATTTTTAAATATGCCCGAATCAGATAAATGGTCATGCAGACAGCGGTATTTATATCCCAAAAAAGTGGACAAACGAACTTGGGCTAATCCTTTAGCTGTTTTCGCCGGCAACTGTTTAGCAAAATCATCTAAGCCGGTTTGATTTAGGACATCTCCTAATTTGACGTCGCCCTCAATGTTCATTGCGTCCCTGATGAGAGGCGCTACACGCTTGTTAACAATGTGTGAAATGGGATGAGCGCGCAGACTCCTCAAGAAAGGTGCGACATTGATGCGGTGGATTATGTGCCCCTGAATGAACCGAAACATGAAATGATAGTCTAAAAAGCCTGGTTGAAACAGATCTTCACGGGCGGCAAAGTGAGGACGGCGTTGGTTGTGGAAAAACGTTTTTTTAAAATGAGTCCATGTGCCAATGATTACGATATCATTATCACGTTTATGACTGAGTGCAACGAGAGTCGATGGTGCGGCTCGGTACTTTTCCAGACCCCTCCAGTGTATTTCGTAAATGGAAGGAAATAAAAGGCAACAAACAACCACAAATGTGTCCGTGAAAATGGTACCGGAGACCTCACCGATTTGTTGACGAATTCTCATCTAAAATACCAACATGATATACATAGTACGTCTAGGTATTAAATTTGTCAACCCCCAATTTAATGAATCTCTAAGCTCGGTCGATGGGAACTCAACGGTTGGTACTGGTTGAGGTATTGGCGCATTTTCTATGGCCGATAGCATGTCACGTGCCCAGACTGCCAGTAGGCATTCTGCAATGTTATAATAAATAGGTTTAGTGAATAGATGAGGAGTCCTCTTTGTATTCAAACCAAGGTCATCTTCCGGCATTAAAGAAAAATGAAAATTTATTATTGTCACGCCTTCACACCTTGTTCCCCGATGACTTAAAACCTCAAGTTTTTCTTTTGTTTTTTGCTTTGGTTATCCAATTAATTGCTTCAGCTATCTCGGGTGTCGGCTTTTCTTTAAATACCAGTGGATTCTGGTTAGCAGGTTTTATCTTGTGGATACTTTGGTTTGTAGCCATGCTTTTTATCGTAAGTCCAAATACAAACAATGTTCTCGGGAACCACCGGAAATTCATCAAACGTGGAGCCATGGTCGTTATTGCCCTCCTTGCTTTATTGGGACTTACCGAATTGGTAATGGCAGTTTGGATTGCACCCAAAGAAAACAACCCAACTAACGATTTTGCACAGCTTCTGAGTCAGATGGAACACGGATTTCAATATAATGATGCCACTGCTCTGCAGCAACAAGCTATTGAAAACCTGTTTCGTGGGAAGAATCCATATGCCCATGGAGATATTATCGCCGCATTACTGAAATATAACGGCTCATTTGATCGAGTCACACCTTTGCGCATCGGCACGTTGGCTAATGTTTTCCCTTATCCTTCGGAAACACAACTGAAGGCAATTTGGGATAGAGCCATACATCGCCCGTCACAATCTCCCCCCGAACTTGAATCACGAGTATGCTACCCATCTGGTTTTTTTCTTTTGCCTGCTCCATTTATTGCGGTCGGAATTAAAGATATCAGAATTGTTTATTTAATCTTTGTGCTGATCGGGCTAGCTTTCATCACATTCATGATTCCACCAAAGAAGCGCCTACTCTTTATAGTCTTTGCAGCGATCAGCCTCGAATTGTGGAACAGCCTGGCCAATGGGGAAACGGGCAGCATAGTATTCCCATTATTGCTCATTGCATGGGTGAGTTTGAACAAGAATCTATGGCTATCCGCTATTGCCATGGGGCTAGCAGTAGCTACGAAACAAACTGCCTGGTTCTTTCTGCCGTTCTACCTCATTTTGCTTTGGCACGAATCAGGACTTAAATCACTCGGATTCGTGTGCGCCATTATTGCCGGAATATTTATATTGATGAACGCATCTTTCTTTATCCAATCACCATCAATTTGGTTGGCTTCTGTCACTTCTCCCATGACCGACCGTCTATTTCCTTTAGGCGTTGGAATAGTTTCACTGGTCGCAAGTGGGATTCTAAATATCCGCTCGTCACTTCCCTTCACTGCAATGGAAGCAATTGTCTTCATTGGATGTGCTGTGTGGTATATGCGTAACGCGAAACGCTATCCTTACGCTGGCCCGATTCTTGCGGTCTTACCCTTATTCTTCGCGTGGCGTAGCCTTTGGAGTTACTTCTTCTACGTACAAATTATTGTACTTGCATGCCTATTGACAAAAAAGGGGGACTCCCTGTCATTAGTAAGAGGGCATTTAGAGGATATAATCAAAAAGGATCCAAACTTAGGACGACAGTCAATGGTTGACGCAGGCACACGATAACAAGATTGTAATCTGCCTTGTAGTCCATGTGCATAAGAGTTTAAAATACACGAAGGTTTTTAAAGAAAGAGGCTGGGATTAACC
>DLME01000184.1 GCA_002479215.1 Syntrophaceae bacterium UBA7544 | reverse complement strand
TTACTCAGACACACTCCTAGCATTTTAAATCTCCCCTATGTTTACCAAGAATTGTGAACACTCGAGTGTAAAACCGAGTGTTTAACGGTTATAGGTTATTAAGAATTGCTTATTATTCGTGAATTTATGAGTCAATGCCAATTATGATTATAATAAAAGAACGAAGATGTATATTGTTATTCCTTAATTATACCAGACATATTCCCCGATGTCTGATGATAGAATAGTAGTTGAAGTATGTTTACATGGGGAATAGAAAATTACCCTGTGCCAAAAAGCACGGGACGTCGGGACGCGTCCCAAAAACCTTGCATAACTTTAGTAGGTCAGGCTATTCATGTTTAGTTCATCTTACAATATTATAATTCAGTAGTAGTGAAGAGACCAACAAAGACTCCTTCTTACAAATAACATTGGAATTTATGGTTTGATCAAAAGAGAGGAGGATAATCTATGAAAATGAATCTCAAAAATATTAAAGTGTTATGCGCTGTACTGACGCTGTCCGTTGCTCTATCTTTTGTGACTGTGGCATGTTCGTCATCATCTCCAGCTACGCCATCATCGACTATAACTACAATGACGACCGCAACTACATCGACAACTGACGTGTCAACAACGACATCTATAACTACCACGGCTCAACGTCCCGGTGCCAATGGTACAATCACCGCCATAAATGGCGATACTTTGACACTAACTACCAGGTCCGGGCAGGTAACAGTTATTATCATTCCCACCACAAGCATAGAGGAGACTGTTACCGGCACCATTGTTGACCTCAATCAAGGGGATTATGTAACCATAAGTGGGGCGGCTGACAGTACTGGTGACATCGATGCCACGTCCATAATGTTGCGTCAGGCGCAGGCAGGTCAATCTTTCCCAACTACCGGGACAACTTCCGGCTTTGGCGGAAGCGGAGAAGGTTTTACAGGACCGGGTGGTGGAACCTTGGGAAGTGGTTCCGGAGGGCAGTTTACTGTAGGCACGATTAGTTCGGTTAACGGTAATAGTATTACAGTTATGACTTCGCAGGCCCAGGTGACCGTAAACATCGGTACAAATACCACAATTTTGAAGACGGTAAATGGGGCTGTATCGGATCTCAGTGTGGGCGATTCGCTGAGTGTTATGGGTACGATCGATAATAGCGGTGATATTGACGCCACTTTCATCTCGGTTCGACCTCAAGGACAAGGTATTCCAGGGGCCTCCCCAACTACAACAAGTTAAATATCGAAAATCAGGAATAAAAATCTTTATTGTGCGTAAATTTATCTATGAGACGCTTTTTATTGTGCTCATCGCGACAGCACTGTTTATTGGCTTAAGATTAACGATTCAGACTTGTGTCGCTGATGGTCCCAGCATGGAAAATACTTTCCAGAATGGAGAAAGAATCCTGGTTAATAAACTGACCTATAAATTCAATGCACCGCAGAGAGGGGATGTTGTTATCTTTCACCCTCAGTTTTCCAGCACAGCACCGTTCATAAAACGAATTATCAGTCTCCCGGATGAACGGGTGGAAATATTAAATGGCACGGTAAAAATTATCAAACCTGGCAGTAGTGTCGTCACCTTAACGGAACCTTACATTAAAGAAACGCCTGATTATAATTACAGTAGTGCAGTCATCCATCCCAATGAATATTTTGTACTGGGAGATAATCGCAATGACAGTGAAGACTCTCATTACGGCTGGCTGGTCTCACGCAATGAAATCATTGGTAAAGCGTGGTTATGCATTTGGCTGCCCAAATCATGGGGGCTGGCGGATAATTATCATCAAACGACTGCAGTGCCCGGCGCAGCGGTAATTATTGAAAAATTTACAATGAGTATGACTAAAAGATATCCAATAATAAAATGATTTCAGGAGAACTTACATGGATGCAGGTGAAAACAAAGCGAAGGCAGCAATGACTTACTCAGAATTAAGGGAGCAAATCGCTAAAATCGTTTTTCATCAGACGACGATGGAACATGATTGGGAAGCACGCAAAGACTGGGTCAAAGATACATTTCGAAAAGACACCGATGAAATCTTTAAGGCCATTGCAGATGGTGGATGGATAATAATGCCAAAGGACCAAGATATGGTTAAGCATTAAATGGTCTGTGCATGCCGTGGAAAATAAATCATAAATTTTTACAGGATTTGACATCAACATTATAAGGAGACAAATGGAAAATACTACGATAAGAATCAAGATTATTATTGGAAGCACCCGCTCAAATCGATTTAGTGAAAAGCCTGCCCAATGGATATATGAGGAAGCAAAAAAGAAGGCGGATGTGTCAGTTGAACTGCTGGATTTAAGGGATTATCCCATGCCATTTCTCGAACCGAGGGTACCGGCGGCCAGGGAAAGCGAACATGCAAACGGCATTATCAAAACCTGGTCTCAAAAAATCAAAGATGGCGATGCATTCATTATTGTTACTCCGGAATATAATTATGGCTATCCCGCTGTACTTAAGAATGCGCTGGATTCTGTCTTCCAGGAGTGGAATAAAAAACCAGTCGGTTTTATAAGTTATGGCCGAACTGGGGGTTTCCATTCTGTTGAGCAGCTAAAGCAAGTCGTCACGCAATTGCAAATGGTCCCTATTAAGAATGCAATTAATATATCCGACCAAATGTATAGAGCACTTACGAAAGAGCAGGTTCCTGTCAATCCAGAGATATTCAGGATGCTAAGAGATCCTGTTCTAGTATTCCTGAATGAGCTTATCCAGACTGCTAAGGAATTAAAAACAACTCGCGGAGAATGATACAATCAGAGACTCTGCCCGCTTAAATTGTTTTAAGACGGGATATTTTCTTCACAAGTTATAGATATTCATATTCTGTTCATCTTGACACATTATAATTAACACTAGGAAAGAGAAAACGAAAAGAAACAGAAATGTAAAGAGTCTAAAGAGGTGGTTATAATGAAAAGAAACGTTAAAAATATCGTTGTATTATTTTCAAGTTTTGCCATAACAGGCGCTTTAATTGCGGTGACGGCCGCATGCTCGTCGGCATCTTCAACTACGACATCTCTATCAACAACTGCAACACCAACGACCACAACAACATCGCCAGCAGCCCAGCGACAAAGTTACAGTGGAACCGTAGCCACTGTAAATGATGATACACTGACTTTAACAACATCACAGGGCACAGTAAATATAAATATAAGCTCGAGTACGACAATTGAAAAGACAGTTAACGGCACTGGTGCAAACCTTGGTCAAGGTGATTTCGTAACAGTCAGCGGAACTGCTGACAATACCGGCAGTATAGATGCCACATCGATTACAGTGCGTGCATCAGGCCAAACTTTCCCGTCAACCGGGTCGACCTTTGGCAACGGAGGAGGCTTTACTGTCCCCAATAGTGGTGCCTCTGGAACGGGCACGGGAATTACCGTGGGCACAATTGGCACGATTAATGGGAACAGTTTCACCATTACGGCTGCGCAGGGTCAGGTGACGGTGGATATCGGCTCAAACACTGTTATTGAGACAACAGAAAGCGGGTCAACATCAGACATACAAAAAGGCGCTTCGTTGACTGTTGTCGGCACAACTGCCAGTAATGGCAGCATTAATGCGACATCCGTCACAATTGCAGCACCTGTCGTGTATGCTGTTGGCATCTTTTCGGATAATGAATGCACCGACCCCATTACCAGTCTCAACTGGGGTAAATTATCCCCAGGCTCTTCGACAACGCAAACCTTATACCTGAAAAATCTAGATAATCAGACAATGACCGTGACGGCAACGTCTTCAATCGCCAAAACAACAGAGCTCACCTTTTCAAACAGCGGACCACTTAGTATGATACCCGGAAGTTTAGGGCCCACTGTGTACCAGTTACAAATGACGCTAACGGCTTCAAGTTCGGCAGCCTTAGGAAATCTTAATTTCAGTATCAATTTTGCGGGTGGCATACCTGTTACCCTTACAAACCAGATCAGTATTGTCTCAACATCGGCTGCTCCTTCTTCAACAACAACGACGACAGCGAAAGCCACGTTATCTTCCGTCGCTATCACACCAGCTTCTCCGACTTTGGGT
>DLME01000164.1:684-4695 GCA_002479215.1 Syntrophaceae bacterium UBA7544 | reverse complement strand
AGCCATCGATAATCGATAGCTGTATCCGATTTAGTTTGGTGAGTATTTTTATGTGAAAGCCGTTTCCCCGTATTGCTGCAGTGTCTCAAACAATTTCTTAATGGAATCGGCTACATTTTGCTGGAGAATATTCGATTCCTTTTTCTTTGATCTTTTTTGAGCCTGATCTACTTTTAAATTGGTTACGTATTAGTCCAATTCTTGCAACGCGCTGAGGTCATGTTTAACATCCAAATAAATCATAAACGTCAAAACAATGTTCCCAGAGGTTTCCAAAAAACTGCGTTCTCCTCCATTTTTAAAAGACTTTCATAATTTTTTGTTTTAATTGAGTCAAGAACAGCAGTTAGTAATTGTATCAACAGAATTTCAACATCTTCAAGATGATTCTGTCCAGCTTCATTTATGGGTTTTATCGCGTTCTTCTATTTCTGCATACATAGCTTTCCGGTTTTTCTTGCCTTTCTCCGGTCGATAAACCAGAGCTAAGTCAAGATCCTGTTCTGCTTTTTCCACATGAAATTTTTTTGCTTTTAATCGGAGTCGCATCCGTGCCAATGCTAGATTGAAAGGAACTTTTCTATTTAGATCTTGCATAAAATGTGAATAACCTTGGCAAAGGTCATGTTTTCCCTGCTTATGAGAGGAGCGCCATTTAACAACTATGTCAAGTGCTTCAGTAGGGGGTACACCTAATTCTTCAAGCATAATAACGTCAATGTTGTCTGGAGGTGCTGAACATATCGATGATTTTTGTTCCGGGGAAGGTGGCACCTGTTCCTTATTCGTGCTCTCCGATGGCCCACTATCTTTTGATTGGCTGTTTGGCTCTGGCGCTGCGTCCTTAGGTGGCGGTTCGCGTTTATTTTCTTCTGCAATCGTTGGCCTAGGGTGTGCAGGCTTGTCTGCCGAGGGCTTTTGATCTCCTTCAGTGCCTTCGTCTTTAACTTGGGGGGATTCTGAAACATCATTATCCAGAGGTGTTGTGTGTGCCCTAGATTCTTCTTGTACGGTGTCTGGCACAGATTCCGCCTCCGTCGTTAACGAAGGGCTAATGCCTTCCTCTTTCTCAACAGCCTTAGCAACCTGCTGCATTTTATGTTCATCTGTTGTTTCTTCATTGCGTGACGGAACCGTTGGCGATTCTTTGGACATGGTGGGTGCAATTGTTTTTATTGATTCCGCTTTACCCTTGAGAGGGTTAGATAAATCCGAAAGATAATCCAAATATGGCTGAAATTCGCCTTTATCGTACAGTTTTTTGATTTTATAAACTGTTCCTTTGCCACAAACGGGGGCGATTGGGTTCTTTTTTCTTGTTGCGTACAGCGAACGGTGGGATTTTTTGGCATGCCCAGACAATGTTTCTATCACCTGACGGACTGTTGCTTCGTTGACACGCAAGTGTAATCCAAGCAAAAACTTATTTACATCTTCAGGGTTATTCAACTTGTCCATGGTCAATTTATTTGTCCATATCTCGTACACTATCGCTCGTACATGTTCGAGTGTTTAACTAAAACTATATTCCAATTAAGCATGGAGGGTCAAGAAAAAGTCGCGGAGCTAAGCATCAGAGATAAATTGATTCAAAATTGGAAAAGAAGGCGTTTTCCGCGGATGACATTGATAAAGTCAGTAGATTCCATTTAAACAGAATTCGAGCTTTATTACGAGCTGGAGTCATCCGGTTAATAAAAATTTCAAGAAAATACGTTGTAAGTTCCAACAATACGGCCCTTAATATCGCAACGATCCACGCGCACACACTTGGAACAAGTTTCAAGGGTCAAGCAATATAACGAAGGTGGCAAGGAGGTTAATAATGGCTGATACCGATATCCTAAGTTTCCGAATTTTACCGAAAATCAAGTCCCGGCTAGACTTTGCCAGCGGAGAATTTCAAGGCCACACGCCAGAGCTACTAAGGATGATATTTAAACGAGCAGTAATCGAGCAGGATAACAATAGAGGCTTTCTTGGATGGTTGTTTCGGCATGACAACAACCAACAGCTTACTGCAATCGGTGGTACTAAAGTATGTGCGATTAGACTACCCAAAACTGACCTCATTTCGATAAAGGATGCAGCGGCCCAAAAGGGCGAGAATACTTCTGAGTGGTGTGCTATCGCTATCGAAACATGGTTCCAGTCATCCTTTCAACCGTTCTATCAGAAGTTTGGAGAACAGGATTCGTCATGGCTAACCCGATATACACTGCTTTACCAAGAACAGTTCGAAGAAATATCTGCTGTATATGCACGAAAACGGCCCAAACTGACGGGGGAAACGATCAGCAAGACAGGGTAAATAAAAAGTTAGTGAATTTGTGGAGTATTTATGGGGTTCACAAGATAGCCAAAATATTCACTTATTGATCGATTAAGGTGTTTTTCTCAAATATGCGGAGGTGAACAATGCGAGGGATACCAATAGCCAGGTTTGGAGGCAAATTCAATTCAAGTAAAGCCAAAGTGTTCATGTTATTGATACCGGAGACCCACAAGGGTCATTGGTTACGTCCAAGACAGGTTCACGATACCTTGGGAATACCTTTAGGCAGCCTGTTAGTCTTAATGGCCAAATGGTCGGGGCCAGACTGGAGAAAGTTACAGAGACGGAAGAAAGATGGCTATTTTGAGTACCAATCCACCTTCAAAGGAGAAAAATGGTTCTTCGATTGGCAACCGTTCATGCCCATAAGCAGATACAAGGAAGAAATCCGACAATGGCAGGAGAGAAAAAGGCCCACAAAGAAAGAATAGGTTAACGAGAATACTTGGCGTTTGTGAAATATTAGGGTTGGCAAACATCTTGAAATAGTGGTTCTAAGAATAATCATGGAAAAATTGGCAGCAATACTGACTGATATGTTAAAATCAGCTCTAGCTTGGGAACAGGAACATGGGGTTCAGCAGTGTTGCGCCAAAATCGAACCGGTTAAACCTATGATAAATGTTAATGGCACCTATACACTCAATGGATGTGATAATGCAGAAAAAGAGGGTACAAATGAGCACAAGAACGATATTCCGAAAAACGAATCGAGTTAAAACTTTCGATGACCTTCGCGGGCTAAGAGCAGAATGCTATGTTCGAGATTCAACCGAAGATCAAAAAAATGGCTTCGGCCCGACAATACAACATCACAATGAAGAACAATTTGCCCGGAACTGGGGAATAATTCTTGGTAATCGGTGGTACACGGAGTTTGTTAGTGGTCGGTCCGTTAGTAAACGCCTGGAGTTTCAAAAGGTTTTGGAAGATGCTCGCTTAGATCTTTTTGACATTCTGTTGGTTGATCACACTTCTCGCTTTGGTCGTAATCAAGCAGAATGCATTCGATACAAAGAAGAATTGCAGCAATTGGGTAAGACCGTAATTTTTGTTACTCAGGGGATTATCTCTGGAAGTGATAAGGATTTCCTGAGCGAAAGAATTAACGAAACCTTGGACGAGCAATATAGCAGAAACCTCTCGCGATATGTATCCGAGGGACTAGAGCGAAAGGTGGAACAGGGATTGCATGTGGGACCCGTGCCACTGGGCTATAAAAGTCAGTTGACTTCAGGACAGCCTGAACATAAGATTCAGGATCCCATTACTATGCCTGCCCTTCTCACGGCCCTGCGAAACTACGCCACCGGTAATTCATCTTTCAGGGACGTTGCGGATGATCTCAATGCCAACGGATTTAGAACTCAAACTGGTAGGGCATTCACTGGCTATAATATACGTGACATACTCGCAAATCGCTTTTACGAAGGGAAAGTAATTTATCACCAGGGATTGCCAGATGAGAAGGTATTTGAAGGAATCCATGAAGTTCCTAACGAAGTCAGAGAATTATGGCAAGCTTGTCAAAGCATTAGACAGAGTAGAGCGATTACCAAAATGGGGCATCCCCGATTGGAAAAACATGACTATCCTTTCTCGCGTGTATTAAAATGTCAGCAATGCGGCCATCCCTACCATGGTGAGGCGGTATATTATCGAGGGAAGACGTGTCT
>DLME01000164.1:0-562 GCA_002479215.1 Syntrophaceae bacterium UBA7544 | reverse complement strand
CGATCACGTTCCGTAGAATCTCTCAATCAAGAATTTAAAGAGCGTGTATTAAATTATATCAGGCTGGAAGATGGCTGGAAATCTTTGATGGTAGCAGCTCTCCATAGTGAATCCGAAGTAAAAGTTAATGAAAAACAAATAGAAATTCTGAAAAACGCAAAAGAAAACCTTCGCAAGGAACATCTCTGGGGGCATATTCCAGATGATGAATACCGAAAGCAATGGGCTGACTTAGACGGCCAACTTCAAGCGGCCAAGCCGGTTGCGCGTCTGAATGCTTTTCCTGATATGCAAAGGGCAGCAGAGTTACTCAATAATTTACCGGCTTTGTGGTCTCACGAAGGGGTGACCGCTAAGCAGCGTGAGTCTTTGGTGCAAGAAGTCTTCGAGAATATTATCATTGACGGGAAAGCTTTAGTCGCCGTAAAACCCAAGGCTACATATCAACCTTTATTTGCGGCTATGTCTGTTCAAAAGTCATTTGGTTATTCTGGTATGGACTCTCCCCCGTCTCCACCAGAAACACGGGCGAGCCTTGGAGAGGCTCGTTAATGATACGGAT
>DLME01000203.1:17218-18228 GCA_002479215.1 Syntrophaceae bacterium UBA7544 | reverse complement strand
GACAGATCAGACAAATTATTCACAATCTTGTTCTTAATGCCGTTCAGGCAATGGAAGAAGGAGGCGTTTTATCTGTGGAAACTGCATTGGTAAAATTGGACGATAAAAAGGAATACACTGAAATTAAAATTACGGATACCGGCTGCGGCATTGATCAAGAAAATTTGAAGAAAATATTTGAACCTTTCTTTACTAATAAAGATAAGGGAACCGGTTTAGGTTTAACGATAGTCGGCCGTATTGTTGAAGGCTACAGCGGAAAAATAAAGATAGAGAGCGATATAAATATTGGTACGAGTTGCGCCGTTTGGCTGCCTGCAAAAGATGAAAGCATTCAGCAAACAACTGTATATAACACGTAAGAGAAACTAAGGTGAGAGTATGGCCAAAATTTTGGTTGTTGATGACAATCAGGACATGAGAGAATTTATGGAAATAATGCTCACAAAAGAAGGTTACGACGTAGTTTGCGCCGAAGATCCCTCCAAAGCAATCGCTCTCTGCAATAAAAAAGACTTTGATCTGGTTATCACTGATTTGAGGATGCCTAAAATCGACGGCATTGAGTTTCTTAAAGCCATTAAGGATAAAAAACCGGAAACAATAGTTATTCTTATTACAGCCTATGCCTCAGGGGAAACAGCTGTAAACGCCATGAAAGAAGGAGCTTATGATTATGTGGAAAAAGGAGGCAGTATTGAAGAACTAAAAAAGATCGTTCGCGCCGCTTTGGTAAAAAAGGGACTATTGACCGAAAATGAGACTGTAAAAAAAGAGCAAGCTGAAGATACAACATTTGGCGGAATGATCGGAACAAGCAGGGAAATGATAAAAGTATTCGCAACAATCAAAAAAGTAGCCGACACTCCGGCAAATATTTTGATCTTAGGAGAAAGCGGAACAGGTAAAGAACTGGTTGCACGCGCGATTCATGAAAACTCACCACGTTCCAAAATGCCTTTTAATGCCATAAACAGCGGCGGAATACCGGAAAATCTGCTGGAGAGCGA
>DLME01000203.1:1170-17113 GCA_002479215.1 Syntrophaceae bacterium UBA7544 | reverse complement strand
ACCTGTACTTCAAGTAAAACTTTTGCGCATAGTTCAGGAAAAAACCTTTCGGCGGATTGGTGGATCTGAGAATATCAAAGTTGATGTGCGGATAATTTCCGCTACTAATCAAAATCTAGAAGAAAAAGTCAAGAAAGGAGAATTTAGGGAGGATCTTTATTTCCGGTTGAATGTCATTCCTATTCGTATGCCATCGCTGAGAGAAAGAAAAGAAGACATACCTCTTCTAACGAAGCATTTTATTGAGAAATACGCGAAAGAATTCGGCAAGGAAATAAGAACAATTTCTTCATATGCGATGGAGTTATTGATGAATTATGCATTTCCCGGAAATATTCGCGAACTGGAAAACATCATCGAACGCGGCGTAGCCATGGAAAGCTCCAATATAATCTTGCCGGAAAACTTAGTATTAGCAGCCAATGCCGCCTCCGGCGTACAAAATTTTGATATCGGAATTACAGACGCTGGAATTGACTTGAATTCGGAATTGGGAAAAATAGAAAAAACAATTATCGAGAAAGCTCTGCGGAAAACTAAAGGCTCAAAAACGAAGGCCGCGGAACTTTTGCACGTCACCTTTGATTCACTCCGTTATCGTATGGAGAAATTGGGCGTGGAGTAGAATAACCCTTTTAGCGGTGTTTGGATTTTTATAAAGATACTTATAAACATTGTTAGAGATCTCCGGAGAACAACATGCTGCCTATTCGCCTTGAATTTAGTTCTCGGCTCGCTGCGCCAACGGATGAAGTTTGGAAATGGATTACTTCGTGGAAGAGCATCTCTACCGAAATTTTGCCTTACTTCCGTAAGATGGCACCGAACAGTGTAACGAGCATCGATGATCTGAACGTCGTCCCTGGCACCCCGTTGTTCCGAAGCCGTATGTACTTATTCGGAATAATACCCACCGACCATTCCGACGTAACCCTTTTGGAATTGGACAAGTGTAGAGGATTTGTTGAACAGTCTCCCCTGGGATCGATGACTCTCTGGCATCACTAAAGAAGGATAAGCAACGGTGCAAACGGTTGCACACTTACGGACATTCTTACCTTTCAGCCACGGATGAGCCGGAGACTTGTTGCTTGGTTTATTGGTCGCGTTTTTAAGCACCGTCATGCCGTACTTAAACGATACCTCGGGCCAGCCGTCTAAACACGGCGCTCAAGGCGGGCGCGCAAAAGCAGCGCACAGCTTAGCTCTGCGTTATTTTTTCGGGCGCTTTTTCACTATTTTCTCTTCTTTTGATTCGTCATACTGGGCAATGATATCTTTAAGTTCCATGTCGTGATCTTCCAGAATCACATAACGCTGTTCATCGTCGTCACCGGCGGTTAATTTTGAGGCGTCGTCGGTTTTGTAGGCGTCATCTACAGAGGACATATAAATTACATCCTGAACGGCGTTGGGATCGATAAGGGAGGAAACGTAATCCTTTTCCTTGGAAGAATCCGCCCCCATGCCGAAACTCTTATAGGGATGGACAAACGAGGAACGTTCATTGATAAATTCCTTTTCATAAAGGTTCATCGTGAACATGCCCTCATTTCTGCTCGTAAGCATGATCGTTTCTAATTGTGTCAGCTTGTTTTCTCGAATACTGCTCTGAACCGATGGTGTCCCCTTTAAGATAGAAAGAATAGGCACGCGGAAACCGACTTTTTTAATAAGGGTCAATTGCTGAACAATAAGCCAGGAAAGAGTTGAAGCGAACTGGTAGCGAATGACATCCTGATTCTCACCGGTAACGCAGTTGTTGATCCGATAAACCGCATCTTCAGCAGTGGCTGCGTGCAGTGTCGCGAAAACGAGGTGCCCAGACTCGGCGGCATTGAGGGTTAGTCGAATTGTATCCGGTTCTCTTAATTCTCCTACGAAGATCACATCGGGATTTTCTCTCAGAACATCCAGAAGTCCTTGGTTGAAGGAAGGGACGTGGACACCGACTTCGCGCTGTTCGATGAAAGATTTCTTAGGTTTAAACCTGTATTCAATCGGATCTTCAATTGTTATGATATGGGTGGGTCTAGTTCGGTTGATTTCTTCAATAATGGCGGCAATGGTGGTCGATTTGCCAAAACCCGTACTTCCACAAACCAGTATAAGGCCGGATTGAAGTTCAACTATCTGGTTAAGCGATGGATGCAGGTTGAGCGAAGTTAAATCAGGAATCGTTTCCGGAAGCAGACGTATAGCAAGACTCAACCCACGGGTTGTATAAAACGCATTGATTCTAACACGCACATGGTTGAAAGAAAGGGCGAAATCAACAGACCATCTTTTTCTGAGCATTTGCAGTTGCCGGTCGCTCAACATTTCTTTGACCATAGCGTCTATTTCCGTATGCGACCATTTAATATTTTTATCAAAATGGATGACGCCGTCTCTACGGAAGATCAAAGGAAAACCTCCCGTAATGTGGAGGTCGGAAAGTCTTTGCTTGATGGCGGCTAGGATTAAATCTGTAAAACGCTGATTCATATTTACTTCCTAAGAGACTATTCGCGCTATCGCTATAATGATTATATGTTTCCTCTCCGAAAAAACTGTATCCAGTTTCCTAACTATATGAAAATGGTGCATATGTGTCAAGAAAATTAAACAACATGATATCGCAGTTTCAGCGTAAAAACTTATTAGCTTGGTTGAGAAAATATAAGGTCAATAGCATGGATTTTTGATTAACCATAACATTGTCGGTTATTAATGACTCGATAATATTTTAAAGATCGTCGAAAATGATTATTTACTTTTTTCTTGACTTTTTCCGCATATTTGCTCTATATGCGCCATACAAGCGGAATGAATGGGTATGATTGAGAAATTGGTTTTTAAAAGGGCAGCTTTTATATACTTTTTTGGCTTTATCAAAAGAGGGGTCTGCCTGATAGAGTTATGACCGGTTATATAAGGGGAAAAACCGTGGGCAGATAAATATCAGCCCACGGTTTTTTTTTGTCGTGAAGCTTGGGAAATAAATATTGGGAATAATAAAGGGAGGGGGAAAATGAAAAATAGGATTGGTATTTTAATTACATTGATGGTTACTGTTTTCTTGTTTACCGCTCTTATAAATGCACAGGCCAAGACGATCAAAGTAGGCGCGGCTATCAATTTGACTGGTCCGGCTTCGACTTGGGGTCAGTTTCATGAAAAAGGTCAGCGCGATTATTTCCGCTATGTAAATGAAGTTAAGGGAGGAGTATTCGGCAATAAGATAGAAATGATTACTGTGGATACGGCGTATAAAGTGCCAGAGGCTCAGGCTGCTGTGCAGAAATTCGTTTTGCAGGATAAAGTAGATATGATCGCCACCTGGGGCGCCGGTGAAGGATTAGCGGCAAAACCAATAATTCAAAAATACAAAGTGCCGACGATCAATTATTCCACCAGTTGGGAAATACTCGAAAAGCCGGTAGATTATATGTATCTTCCTTTCGGCAGTTATAAAATGGATTGTCACGCTGTGTTGGAATATATTAAAGCAATTCATAAAGGCAAAGATGCTCCCAAAGTCGGCCTTCTCACTTACAATAACACTTACGGCCGCTCAATTCACGAGCCCAGCAAAGAGTACGCCGCTAAATTAAATATTGATATAGTTGCCATTGAGGAATTTCCACCGAAAACAGTTGATTTGAACACCGAACTGCTTCGTCTGCAGAAAAAAGGAGCGGAATATATCTTTATGCAAATGCTGCCTTCAGCGATAATAACCGCCTTCAAAAGCGCCGACCGCATTAATTTCAGGCCTCTGTTTTTGGGAACATGGACCTCCACCGATCCGGATTTCTTTAAAATGAGCGGCGGGCTGATTCGTGATAGGCTTGTTATTCAGTTTCCCGGAACGTTGCCGGGTGACAGATCCGGCGGAATGAAGATATTGAGCGAATTATGGAAGCGTTATAAGACAGTGGAAAAATTCGACGCTTCCTATTGGGAAGGGGTTGTTGTCGGAATGATTATGGAAAGAGCATTTATACGTGCTTATGAAAGGAGCAAAGAAATAAATCCGGAAACCATCAATGCCGCCATGGAATCATTTAAAAATGAAGATTTCGGCGGTTTGGTCCCCAATATAACATACACTAAAGAAGATCACGGAGCGTCATTCACTGCCCGCATGGTCCAAGTAAAAGAAGACGGAACATATATACCGCTGACTAATTTTTATGTTCCGGGCAAAGACAAAATTAAATTGCTCAAGAAATAGTTAAGCGCAAATATTTCTTAATTGTGAAGAAACAATATGGATGCAGCAAAACCCAATTCTACGCAGGGTAAACGCCGCAGATGAATTTTTTGCGAAGTAACTGAAGGATTGTAATGAAAGCTTTCCGCAGCCGGCCGTCGATAATGATCAGCAGACGAGAAGAAAATAAAAAAGCTGAGCTGGAAATTAAAAGTCTGCGCCTTACTTTTGGAGGCGTTACGGCCGTAAAAGATGTTGATCTCAACGTTCATACTGGCGAGTTGATGGCAATCATTGGCCCGAATGGGGCTGGTAAAACCAGTCTGCTCAACTGCATCACTGGATTTTACCGCCCCCAAAAAGGCCGAATAACATTTAACGGCACGGATATTACCGACTTACACACTCACCAGCTTGTTGATGTGGGTATCGGCAGAACATTTCAGAATATTGAGCTTTTTCCGGGGATGACGGTGCTCGCCAATATGACGCTGGCCCGCCACATTCACTGCCATTACAGCTTTATTCATTCTTGTCTTTTTTCTCCATCCGTAAAAAAAGAAGAAATTCGCCACCGGCAAATATTGGAAGAAATCATTGATTTTCTGGAGATGCAGTCAATTCGGAAAAAAACAGTTGGTTCTTTGCCTTACGGAATGATGAAAAGGGTTGAGTTGGGAAGGGCGCTGGCGCTGGAGCCCAAGCTGCTTATTTTGGATGAACCTTTCGCCGGAATGAATTTGGAAGAAAAGGAAGATATGGTTCGTTTTCTTCTGGAATTAAATCAGAGATGGGGCCTGACAATGATTTTGGTGGAACATGATATGTCTATAGTCATGAATATTTCCAAGCGCATTATGGTTTTAAATTTTGGCGAAAAAATAGGGGAGGGCACGGCTGAAGAAATCAGCGGCCATCCCGAAGTTATCAGGGCATATCTGGGCGATTCCGGTATATTATAAAGATATGAAAAAGGCGTAAATAATTTGGGCATTGTGACACAAAAACAATCGTACGGATATAATTTAACGATACCGCAAATCCTGACCGAAAACGCCGTCAAATACGGCGAAACAAAAACTGCTATTCGGGAAAAAGCTTACGGCATTTGGCAAAGATATAGCTGGTCTGGTTATAATAGTTATATGAAGAAAACGGCCGGTGGATTTGCTGTTCTTGATCTTCAGCGCGGGGAAACTGTTTGCCTTAATCTAGAAAATCATCCGGAATGGCTTTTTTGCGAAATTGCCGCCCATGCTCTGGGCGCAATCACACTGAATTTATTCACATCGTCCATAGCCGAAGAATTATGCACATCTATTAAACGCGTCAATTCCTCAATCATAGTAGTTCAGGATCAAGAACAAGTAGATAAACTTCTAGAAGTTAAAGAGAAGCTGCCGCAAATCAAGAAAGTCGTATATATTGACCCCACGGGGATGACGTCTTATGAAAACGATTCTTGGCTGATCAGTTATGCACGGCTTTTAAAGGAAGGAGAAAAATTTAATTCAGAAAATAATTGCTTTGTTGATGAGGAAATAAAAAAAGGCCGGCCTGATGATATCGCCGTCATGATTCAAACTTCGGGCACGACAGGCATTCCCAAATTAGCCGTTCTTTCCCATCGGAATTTTACGCAAATGGCTGTGCAATGGATAGATTCGGCAGGGATTAAGCCCGAAGAAAATTGGCTATCCATGTCGCCGCCGGCCTGGATAGTTGATCAGATGTGGGGTATGGGCGTGGCGCTTTCAGGTGCAATGACAATGAATTTTCCGGAAACCGCGGAAACGGTAATTGAAGATTTTCGGGAAATTGGTCCTTCCATGTTAATTACGGCATCACGTTTTTGGGAAGATATGGCTTCGCGCATCCGCGTAAAAATATCCGATGCGGGCTGGATAAAGAAAAAATTGTTTTACTCGGGGGAGAAAATTGGTAAAGCTTACGTCAATAAAAAGGCCAAAAAAGCTGTCATCCCTTTATCGTTAAAGATTCTATATAAATTAATGTCTATCGTTGTTTACCATCCGCTTTTAGACAGGATAGGTTGCTCTCGTTTTCGGAGCGCCTTTACAGGCGGTCATCCAATCAGCCCCGATGTAATTTTGTTTTTCCGCGCCATTGGTTTGAATTTAAAACAATGCTATGGACTAACCGAAGCGGGGGGCATATTCCAAATTCAGCCGGATAATGAAGTAAAGCTCGAGACAGTGGGGAAGCCCTTGCCGCAGACGGAAGTGAAAATTGCCGATGATCAGGAAGTTTTGGTACGCTCTGAAGCTAATTTTTCGGGTTATTATGATGATTATCAAGCAACACAGGCAGCTTATGATAATGGCTGGTTGAAAACCGGTGATGCCGGTTACATTGATAATGATGGCCACTTATTAATAATTGGACGCAAAGAAGATATTATCCGCAATAAAAGCGGCGAGGCTTTCTCTCCTGACTTTATCGAAACACGTTTGAAGTTCAGCCCCTACATTAAAGAAGCGGTAATCTTCGGTGAGGGCCGTCCATTCATTACCGTCATGATCAATATTGATATGGGTAATGTCGGCAATTGGGCGGAAGACCGTATGATTCCCTACACGACATATATGGATCTTACGCAGCAGCCGTCAGTGGAAGAATTGATATTAAAAGAAGTATGTAAAGTTAATGAGCAGCTGCCCGATGTAATGAAGGTCAAAAAGTTTACTTTGCTGTATAAACTTCTGGACGCTGACGAAGAGGAATTAACGCGTACCGGCAAAGTCCGGCGCCGTTTTGTTTACGGTTTATATATTAAAATCATCGAATCAATGTATCGTGATGAAAAAAATGTTAAGGTAATCGGAAAAATTCGCTACCGTGATGGGCGAATAGGCGAGATTGAAACAACAGTAAATATTATCAGGGTCAGTTGAGGAATCTATCCATGGATTTTTTTCTGCAATTATTGGTTAACGGAGTTTGCGTAGGGCTTCTCTATGGTATATCGGCGATGGGCTTTGTGATGATTTTTAAGTCCTCCAGCGTTTTGAATTTTGCTCATGGCGAACTTTTAGCCCTGGGAGCTTTCTTCTTTTTAGCGTTGATCAGTTGGGCTAAATTGCCCATATTAATTGCTTTTGTTTTGACGCTTGTTGGTAGCTTTATTTTGGGATTTCTAATTGAGAAATTTTTTCTGCGTCCGTTAATTGGAGAAAAACTGATTTTTGTCATTATGCTGACGGTAGGTTTGGCGGCGATGTTTAAAGGATTTATTCTGCTGATTTGGGGCGGAAATTTGCATACCTATCCCGAATTTTTAAGCGAATCAATCGCACTGAAGTTGGGATCCATATATATTGCACCTGTGTACACCGCAACCCTGATTATCAGCATTATTTTCCTGGTTTTATTCGGGCTGTTTTTTAAAAAATCGGCTCAGGGAATTTATATGCGTTCCGTGGCCGATAATCAAAAAGCGGCTCTTTCTCTAGGAGTCCACGTCCGGCGGGTCTTTGCGCTATCTTGGGCTATTGCCGCGCTGGTGGCCAGCATGAGCGGCATAGTTCTCGGAATTATCAACGGTGTTAATGTACACGATTTGAGCTCGATCGGCTTAAAAGTATTTCCTGTGGTAATTTTAGGTGGGCTGGACAGCATCGGCGGCGCGATAGTAGGCGGCATTATAATCGGCCTTCTGGAAACATTTACCGGCGGCTACTTGTCGCCTTCACTGCGTGATGTCGTGCCTTATATTGTGCTTGTTCTTATTTTGCTGGTCAAACCTTACGGTTTGTTTGGCCTGGTAGAAATTGAAAGGGTTTAAATGAAAAAATTTTCCTTTCATTCTTGCGGCAATTATCGCGAAGATTATGCTGAAGAATTAAAAATATTTGAAACATATTTCGGCCGAATTTGCCTGGGATTATTTTTGATATTATTCTTTGCTGTCGCGCCTTTCGTTGTGAGCGCTTACATGCTGTATATTCTAAATATGATCGGCATAGCGGCGATAGCCGCAATCGGGCTCAACATTCTGATCGGTTATACCGGGCAGATATCTTTGGGTCACGGAGCTTTTTTCGGAGTGGGCGCTTATGCCGCCGCTATTTTGGCCACCAGATTAGGATTGGGGTTTTATTTAGCCATACCGGCGGCGGGTATTATAACCGCCCTTGTCGGTATGATCTTTGGTATTCCTTCGGGACGTTTAAAAGGGCTTTATTTGACTATTGCCACCCTTGCCGGACAGTTTATCATTGAATATGTTTTGATTCATTGGGATAGCCTAACCAAAGGAACGATGGGCATTACTTTGCCCGCGCCGAAAATTATCCAGTGGGAAATTGCCGGAGATAAAGCATTTTTCTTTTTGATTTTTATCAGCCTGGTTCTAATGACCTGGTTTGCAGTAAACATTATGCGCAGTAAGTACGGCCGGGCTTTCATCGCCATCCGCGACAACGACCGCGCGGCAGAAGGTATGGGTATTCCCATTTTCAGGTATAAATTGTTGTCTTTTGCGATCAGCTCCTTTTATGCCGGTTTTGCCGGAGCGCTTTGGGCTTATTATATGATAAGCATAACTACGGAACCATTTAATCTGGGGCTCTCCGTTGAATTTATCGCGATGGTCATAATCGGCGGATTGGGAAACATTCCCGGCGCTATTTTCGGTGCCACTTTTATTACTTTATTAAATGAATTTTTGAGGTTTTTTACCGGGCTTCTCATGAATATCGGCTTTGTCGTGAGCTTTGGCTTGAATATGGCGCCGCTTAGAGAATTTACTTTTGGGCTGGTTATTGTTTTATTTATATTGCTGGAACCGCGAGGACTGGCCGAACTATGGCGAATTGCCCGCTCCAGTTTCCGGCTGTGGCCTTTTTCGTATTAGAAAATAGTATTTGCATTTTTATAAAAAGCAAATACGTAAATTTTCTTATCCCGCATAGCGGGATTAGTAAGTTAGCCTTTGCTTTCTGGTAGAAAGCAAATACGTTAACACTTATCCCGTTTATCGGGGTTAGGATAAAAAATGGGCGAGATACTTTTACAATTGAATAATATTTCCGTTGTATATTCAGATGTTATACAGGTATTAAAAGGAGTTTCTTTATCTGTGGAAAAGGGCCATATCGTTTCGCTATTAGGCAGTAACGGCGCGGGTAAGACAACTACGCTTAAGGCTATCTCCGGTCTGCTTAAACCCGAAAACGGCAAGGTTACGGATGGGTCGATTATCTACAATGGTAAAAATATCCAAAATCAGGCGCCCGAATACATCACGCGACAGGGTATAATTCAAGTTCTCGAGGGGCGTCAGCCTTTTAAATATCTGACCATTGAAGAGAATTTACGCGTCGGCACTGCTACACGCTCAAGCCAGCCTTATAAGGAAGATTTGGAACTTGTCTATAAATATTTTCCGGCACTAATACCAAGAAAAAAATCTCTGGCCGGATATTGCAGTGGCGGTGAACTGCAGATGCTGGTAATCGGCCGGGCTCTAATGGCCCATCCGCAGCTATTGATGCTGGACGAGCCTTCATTGGGGCTTGCTCCTCTGGTTGTTCAGGAGATATTTCGCATAATAAAGATGATCAACGAAGAGCATGGAACAACTATAATCCTGGTGGAACAAAACGCCAATATGGCCCTGCAAGTGGCTCATTATGGATACGTCATGGAGAACGGCAAAATAGTGATGGAAGGCAGCGCTGATGATCTGGCTAAAAATCCAGATGTTAAAGAATTTTATTTGGGCATGTCGGCTAGCGGCATAGCCAAGTCCTATAAAGATGTCAAATCATACCGCCGCCGTAAACGCTGGCTGTAATAATGAGACTCCAATTCCGCAAGAGGAGCACAGCGGAATTGGTTAGTCGAATTATCACAATAGCGCAGCGTGTCGGAATTGATACCCTTTCGCTTTCCTCTTTTTATTATTTATGAAAAAGAGTAGGATCAAATCGAAACTTAGAAAATACCAAGTTGGTATATTAAATGTTATACGGAAATAAAATGATAATGCATATCATATTTACGTCAGGGATATTAATTTCAATTGTAGGATGGTTTCTAGACCGGGCCAATAAATTTCAATGGTTAATGCTTAAAATAGCACCTGATTGCATTTTTGCACAAAAGGCACTTGATAGCTTAGAAGCAGATCAAAAAATTAGTTTAACCAAAAATGACGAGGGATTTCAGATATTATTAAATAAATGGCCAGACTTGATTAGTAAACAATCAGTAGAATACATTGGGAGAAGCGTAGCATTTGTCTCTCTTGGTCCGCAGGTAAGAAATGATATTGAGCTGATTGCGTATGACAAGGAGCAAAAAGAGGTCAAAGAAAGATGGGGCCTGTTGGATGCACGATCCTCAATTGAAAAAATATCAGAAAAAAAACTATTCAAACTGGGTGCGTGTCTTTTTTTGCTCGGCATAGCCCTAGCTGTGTTCAGCTATATAATAAGTATAAACATTACCTCACAACAAATCAATCCAGCGGATGCTAATGCACCGCTGATTTCGGGCGTTAGATGAAATTCTGGAAACATAAAAATTATTTCTTATAACTAAGAAGGAAATATATGAAGCGCTTATTTGATAAAAAAGAATCTTGGAGTAATAAAGAAAGAAAATCCGGGCAGGATGAGAGTCTCGCCAACATGGTGAAGTTGGGCTACAAAAAATCACATCGCCTTAAAACGATATTGGACGAAAATCAGATCAATCCCAAGAGTATCAAAACAAGAAAGGACTTGGAAAAACTGCCGGTTACATCACGAGAAAAATTAGTGGAAATGCAGTTACGGAACGCTCCGTACGCTTCTCTGGAAAATCCGTCCGCGCAGATCGATCGAATTTTCACTTCCCCCGGGCCTGTTTATGAACCGCATCTTGCCGAAAATGATTATTTGTGGGCACGTGCTTTTTTCGCCGCGGGAATTGGTACCACCGATATTGCTCTAAACGCCTTTTCTTATCATTTGGTAGCGGCAGGGCTCACTTTCCATAACGGTTTGCGCAAAGTTGGCGCTACTGTTGTTCCCTCAGGCACATCTTCTTCTCAAATTCAAGTGCAATTAATCAAAGATTTAAAAGTAACCGCTTATGTCGGCACGCCCAGCTTTTTAATGGCGATAATTATCAAGACAAAAGAGATGGGTTTTGATTTTAAAAAGGACTTTCGATTAAAAAAAGCGTGTTTTGCCGCCGAACCGTTATCAGCGGATTTACGCCGGACTTTTGAAAACGAATACGGCATTGATACTTATCAGATGTATGGAGCCACTGAAGTTGGGGATGTGGCTTATGAATGTTCGCAGAAGAATGGTTGGCACATTTGCGAAGAAACTATTGTGGAAATTGTTGATCCGGCAACGGGAAAAAATGTTGCTCCGGGGCAATTAGGTGAAATTGTCGTTACGAGACTAAATGATATATTTTTCCTGCTGCGTTTCGGTACGGGGGATTTATCGCGAATAATTACCGATAAGTGTAAGTGTGGAAGAACATCTTACAGGCTTGCCGGAATTTCCGGAAGGATAGGGGATGCGGTGAAAGTCCGAGGGCTTTTTATAGCGCCCAGCCAGCTTAAACTGATTCAGTCAAAATTCAATAATATTCCATTGCAGGCAATTGTGAATCGTAAAGGTCACGAAGATATACTAAAAATTATTATTGAAAAAATGGCGCCGGAAATCGGCAGCGTTCAGTGGGAACAAAGTTTTAAAAATTTATTTAAAGAACTTTGTACCGTTAAAGTAGATCAAGTGGAGTATGTGGATAGAGGTAAAATCAAACCGGACGAGAAGCTGATTGTTGATCAACGTCAGTGGTAATGAGACCCAAGTTTCAGAAACAAAGTGCATAACCTAAAGGTCACTACCACTGAAACTTGCTGGTCGCTTTATCCCGCTACTGCGGGATAAAGCGGAAGGTCATAAGCAATGTCCGCTCAAATTGATTCTTTGGGGGCAACAGTACTTTGAATTTCTTTTTTCCCCAAAAAATAAGCGTCAACAGTGGAAAAAATCCACAGAAGAATAATAAATATTATAATCAGCATTAAGTAGAACAAGTCCAGCGCCTTGACGGAATTAATCGACAGAATAACTACATCGCTGAAATGAACAGAGCCTTTTTTAAAAGGAGTGGCTTTCAAAACAGCAAGAGCTACTTGAACCACTGCCCAGACAATATATATAGTTCCGGCCGCAACTGGCAGTATAATCGCTAATCCTCTTTTATATTTTTTTAAATAAAGCTGTCCCCAGCCGGGGAATAACAATGCGCTTAACAATGCTGCTTTTGTGGCTAAGTTAATAAATTATCCTCCCCCCAACAAAACATAAGTTTGGATATTAAGAAAGAACAGTAACGTCTTTCATCTTTAGCTGAATATCGGAAGCTCCATTCCAACGGTTAATTTGCGGCGTGAAAGCAACATCAAGAGTGGCTCCCGTAAGAGCATTTAGATATTTACCCATGCTAAACCAAATAGAATCGCAAGACATCCCCTTGCTCGTGAGCCTCATTTTTAAATGATTATTGCCGACTATTGCCGGGGACGAAACTTTAATATTACGGGCACAAAGGACCGGTTCCGGATTTTTGCTGCCGAAGGGTGCGAGCATATCCATCTGGCCGATTAAATTCAGATTGATATCAGAAAGTTGGCATTCCGAATCAATGAACGTTTGGGGAATAAGCTCCGGAGATTGAACGCTATCGTGAATTATTTCATCCAAAAGACTGGCAAATTCATCAATATCATTTTCCTTGATGGAAATGCCTGCCGCATGGCTGTGACCGCCGTACGAAAGCAAAAGAGAAGCGCATTGCTGAATTCCCTTATAAATATTAAAATCAGAAATGCTTCTGCCGGAACCTTTACCCACACCGTTCTTTAAACTGATAACAAATGTCGGGCGGCTGAAAAGGTCGACAAGACGAGAAGCGACAATGCCGACAACGCCCGGATGCCACTTATCGGACGCAAAAACAAGAGCATTCAACTTTTCTATATCCGGGATATTGCCGATTTTTTCGAGAATTTCGTTTAAAATGTTTTTTTCGATTGATTGCCGGCGGCGGTTGTGGGAATCAAGCTTTTCGGCCAATAGGCGAGCTTCGTCAATATTTTCAGTCAAAAGCAATTCCACTGCCTCCAGAGGAGAAGCGATGCGGCCGGCGGCATTAATGCGGGGAATGAGACAAAAAGAAGCTTTAAAAGAATCGATCGTTTGACCGTCAACGCCGCTGACTTCTTTGAGGGCTTTGATTCCCGGACGCTTGCCTTCGGTAATCAGTTCCAAACCGATTTTGGCAAAAATCCTGTTTTCATCAACCAGCGGCGCAATGTCGCCAATAGTTCCCAGAGCGACAATATCGAGATATTCTTTTAAATTGGGATAATCTTCTTTTTTCCAAAATCCTTCCTTACGCAAACTGCCGCGCAAAGCAATGAGAAAGTTATAGGCAATGCCCACGCCGGCCAGCTCTTTGAAAGGGAAGATACAGTCTTCGCGATTTGGATTTATGGAGGCGACGGCGGGAGGAAGTGCTCCTGATATTTCATGATGATCCAGAACAATCGTATCAATGCCGATTGATTGAGCATAGGCAATTTGTTCCGCATCGGAAATACCGCAATCAACGGTAATGATCAGATTGACATTATTGCTTTTAAACTTATCTATTACCGGTGTTTTTAAACCGTAACCTTCTTTTACTCTGTCCGGAATATAATAAGATACATCAGGCGTTATTTGCCGGATAAACTTGAAAAGTATGACAACGGAAGTTATCCCGTCAGCATCATAATCGCCATAAATAACTATTTTTTCGTGTTCGTAGATCGCTTTCAACAGACGCGCAACACCCTTCCTCATATCTTTCATCAAAAGAGGGCTATGCAGATCAGTTAGGGAAGGGTAGAGATAGCGGCGGGCGCCTTCCATATCCAGAATTTCCCTGTTGGCAAGAATTTGGGATATAATCGGATAAATGCCAAATTCTTTACTCAAAGAATCTTCTATATCTTTATTGACGGATTCTTTCAATTTCCATTGAGTTGTCGGCAGTTGTTTGGGTATCGTCATTGTTTTATCTTTATCTTAGTTTTCTTTTCCATGTATCATATCAATGCCGGGTTTAATGTCAAGCTGGCATCATTTTTTCCCCAGAATAATGTTTTTTAATAATGATTCATGCTTTTGTACTTCCAGGGCATATTTTTTAAAATCATTAAGGTCTGTTAATTTAATAGTATGATCAAATGATTTTTTTTCTATAGATACTTCCAGCGATGAGCCTTGAAAAGAATATTTTTCACTTCTTTGTATAAATGGCTCTTTCAAGGAAAAGGCCGGAGGCATTTTCCTTATCTTAAAGCCGGTGGGAAAAACGTAGCTGTAATTTTCTTTAGAATGATATGAAGATCTGATGACAATCGGATATTTTCGCTCATTTGCCGCTGTAATATCGCGGTAAGAATCTAATTGAATAATGTTGGATAATACCATTAAATTCTCATCCAGCTTTTGCGCCAGATTTTTCATAGAGCCTTTCAACTTAATTACAAAGGGTTCCTGAGTGTCGGTAAAGTCGCTTAAATGTAATTCTTTTACGGAGATACCTCTACCTTCAAAATATTTCTTTCTTTGTTCTGGCGGTGAATATTTATAGAAATATCGTATCGATTCGGCTGCTTTCCCCGAATAGGTATAGGTGCAATCCAGATCAGCGTCACCTTCTTTATCAATTTTATATTTTATTTCCACGTATGATGAATCTTTTATTTTATCTAAATCCGGTGTTTTTATAAATTTATAAGATCCATCGGTATTGATAAGAAAAACATTAGTGGGACGGAAGAAGGGCACTGAATTATATGCGGCTGTCTCATTGGTTGCGTCTAACCAGAAATATTTGTCGCCGGAAGGAACTACGGCAATGATATGGTTAAAATCTTCCAGAGACGGCACTGATTCATCAAAGTATTCGCTATATGAGGGAACAAGAGCAGGCCTGCCTTCAATACCGGCAATTTTAAGCATAGTGAGTAAAAGAATTGTCTTATCTTTACAATCTCCGTATCTTTTTTGGAAAATTTCGTATGCGGCATGAGGTTTATGAGTGTAGGGACCAAGAAGCACGGCTACATATCTAATCTTCTGCGAAACAAAATTAAATATCGCGTTGATTTTTTCTTCCTGAGTTTTTTTATCGCTTACGAGTTGTCTGGTGAAACTCGTAAGTTCACTACCGGATTTCATTTGTTCCTGGACAAGATTTATGTACCAGCGAGATATAGTCTCCCAATTTTTGAGTGTCCAAACTGTCAACTGGGGAAAAGTATTTCTGTCTCTTAAAGAGGGCATGCGCGGTTCAGGAATTATTTCTTTTTGTTTACTATTGGTAAAAATATAAGTTTTTTTATTTTCCTTGGAAATTATTTGCGGTGTTAGGTTGGTGTTGAATTTTTTATAATTTAACTCCATATTTGTAGGTAATACTATTTCCATTATATCTTTTTCCATCGGATAAAAATTTTGGCAGAAAAAAGTAACGAAAAAATCGAAGGGGAGAACAGGTTTTAAGTTTTTTATTTCGTAGGCATATTCGATAATACAGCCATCTTCCACGGCGGGCATGGTAAAGCTTTTTTGTTTAATATCTGTATAAAACTCATATCCCGCATATTCGGAAGAATCATGAATATCTTTGCGATCAACTGGTATGACTTGTCCA
>DLME01000203.1:436-1094 GCA_002479215.1 Syntrophaceae bacterium UBA7544 | reverse complement strand
AATTGGGTTTGATGGTATTGGCGAAAAAGATTTCGGCTTGCTGATAACCCTCACGGTAGGAAATTGTTTTGGAGGCTAAATGCCGCCCTCGTTCATTGAATATTTTGATGCGTTCTATATTTCTGGTAACGCTGGTGCCATCATTAAAAAATTCGGTATAAGAATAGGTATATAAAATATCAGCACCGGCATTAGGATATTCATCCGCCCGGGGAGCCTGCTTTAAATATGCATTGACATCCCCGGCAGTAATGCTTCTAATATTGGAATTGGTAGCCTGGCAAGATAAAATAAATAACGATAAAAAGATTAGTATAATTCTGCTGATACGCATATATCGCCTCAGGTTTTTTATTAATCATACAGTGTTTATCTGCATACGTCAATTGGCCGTTAATCTTGATCTTTAAGGAGATCAGTGGTAATGCGAAGCTAAGATGATAAACAAATTGTTTAAATTAAATCGTCATAACATTGCCGTTGTACAGTTTATTATCGAAGGCTATGAAGGAATGGCCACAGTATCAACGATTGATCCGCACACCGCAATAATAAAAATTTCAATCATACCTTATTTTATTTCGGAAATTAACGGCCTCATTGAGGCTTTAAAGAATAAATATAAGATCGAGGAAATCAATCCCGCGACTTGGAATCC
>DLME01000203.1:0-299 GCA_002479215.1 Syntrophaceae bacterium UBA7544 | reverse complement strand
GCCTCCGGCTCCTACCGGAGGGGGCTCCACTAATTGTAAAAAGGAAAATAATTTATGCTGATGTTAACCCATACATATCTTTTGCAGAAAGTTTTGGGTTCCGCAGATATAAAAAACAAAGATTTAGATGTTTATGTTTATAATATTGTCCCTGATTTACTAACAATTCACCCGCAAATAAGTTCCAGCAAAACGCATAGTATAAAAAGAACTCTGCAAATTCCGGCAGGCTATCCCCGATCGGCTTATGTGATGTTTCATCTTTTAGTCGATGACCTTGCTCATTACGGATATATTTG
>DLME01000232.1 GCA_002479215.1 Syntrophaceae bacterium UBA7544 | reverse complement strand
GCCTTGCGCAACAGGTATTGCCATTCGATCCATTTGGACAGCCGCTTTTTGAGATAGCTGTAACTTACACCAGATGTTTCTGCCAATTCCCTGGCACTGAGCCCAATGGTTGAGTGTTCCATAAATTTCCGGTGGTAACAGACGAGCAAGACCTTGGATTTGCTGGCATTATGCTTGCCTCTGAATGTCGCGATATGCGGGTGCGCGATGCGAGTCTTGCCATCCTTGCAGCGCACCGGTATGAAGAAGTCTTTGTCCATTTGTTTATTCAAATTGCCCTCCTAAACTTTTTATCCTTTCGTCTATAAATCAAAATGCAGGTGCCCGCTGCTGTCGTAACTGACCCCACTATCAGGGCAATTCTGGTTATAGGAAAATATCCAACTGCCGTCGGCATCCTTTTTCCATGTGCCAAAATGTGTCTTAAGCTCCGTTCCAACAAGGTTAACCGCCGGGGCTTTGATTGCTTCGATTTTAAGCAAAGCCTCTGGATCTACTGCTGTAAAATCCCAGTAATCTCCATTTTTAACTGCTCCGCAAGTCGTCAAGTGTTCGAACAAAACTTTCCGTTCATTTGGAGGCAACGGTCTTATGTCCGACTCAATGTCCATTCGCTTGTTTCCTTCTGTCCGGCATTGGATAATTAACCCGCACAAACTTGTAAAAGATTTCTTGTCCACAGTTGCCCCTCCTTTGCCAACCCAAAGTCAAGATAATTGCCTAATAACCATTGATTTTTGCTGCCTTATTAATAGGAAACTTTGTCACGTTTGGCCTTCCAGCCCCTATGTTATAATCGAATTGACGCCCATTCATAAACATATCAGCGACATATTAGCGACATATCATCGACATATAGGGATAAAAAGGACTATGCCAAGAAAATCTCCGCCTTCTTTCAAGTTAAAACTCATTATTTGGGATTTGGCTGCCACCATGGGAACGGACAATTACTCTGCAATTCAGAGGGATCTTGACTATAAACTGGAAGAACTACGCAAGAATAAAAATGAGGACTTTACTGAAGACGTACCCGACCTTAGAACTGTCCGCCGCATTGTTGAGCAAGATATAAATAAGATAAGTCCAGAAGCTGTTGTGGCTAACCTGCCCAGGCATGTCTGGCGCTTGAGAAAGGATTACGAGGACATAAAACGCCTTGCGGAGAATATTAGTGCTCCGCAACAAGGGCCACCCCCAACGGCCGCCCCACAACAAACGCCGGAAGAAAAGCCAGAGATAGTAGAACCACCAAGTAAATTTACCGAATTTGCGGATGATAATAAGACGTCGCCCACCACTGGTAAAGAGGCCGAGCCATCCAAAGAGCACGAAAATTCCGGGGTACCTCCAGTATCTCCCGATAATAATGTTTCAGAAGCCTCGCAGATAAAAAATGAACACAGTGAACAGGATGAAAAGCCGCCGGCCGATGCTAACCCACAAGCCGGCCCCACTATCACAGAAGAAAATAAACCTGGGTCATCGTCATCTGAACACATCGAAACCGGGCCAACAACTACGCAGTCCGATGATAATGAGCAGTCGAAAACTGCGAATAAGGAACAGGTACCCCACTCCCCGGAGGAAAAATCTTCGATCTGCCCAGCGTCTCCCGATGGCATTGACGTTAATATCCTGAAGAGTTGGGGAGTTCCCTTAGAGAAAAGGGCGGAGATAATCTCGAAATGGCAACGTTGGCACAAGCGCGGAAGACACGATATATGTCAGGCTTTTCCACGTTTACGCCAGGACCTCATGGAAAGAAAAATACCATATAAAATAGCGGAGAAATTATTAAAAGGCGATATTCGGGCAATAGAGTTCCATAATGACGAATTTCATGAGGCGATAGCTCAGTCCAGGATCCTTCGCCCCTGGGAGCATTCTGAGAGTCAATGGGTGTTCAGAAAAGAAATGCGAGAGATGCATAATAGTACATACAGGGTCAATCAAAAACACCTTGATGATATTGATGGGCTGGTGAAGGAATTACAAAGTACTGTTGTCAGCTCACGAAAAACAAAGAAATATGAAGATCTTTTGAAAATAGAACAAGATCCGGTTTTTGAGGTACTGCAATGGCATTGTTTTGACATCCACGACCTTTTTTTGACTCTCAAGGATGATATTAAAACAATGGAAAGACTGGAGTCAGAAACGACACAAGCGAAATCCAATCGGAGTCAAGGCAACGTAGACAAATCAATTACGGGTTTACAGAGAGTAATTGACCAAACTTTGAAGGAAAAATCACACTTAAAATCCCGGTGTCACCTTTGCTTTCTGCATCCCAAAGTGGATTGAGATTCTTAATACAAGGTTGTGGAGCTGGTGTGCTCGGTGGAAACAGCCGGTCAGACACCATGGGAAAACTGGCTCACTGCGCAAAAGGAGTATGAGGATATTTTTCAGTTTTTTCGTATCCTCAGTTCAAAAAAACACTACCAGATAATGCCTCGCGCCAACTATTATTTTATGCATAATAAACTGTCTCCTCTCTTCCCACTTTGTTATAGGTTCAACAG
>DLME01000096.1 GCA_002479215.1 Syntrophaceae bacterium UBA7544 | reverse complement strand
CATGGAAGAGGATAACACATTTATTTTTTTTAACTTTTTATTTTTAAAAGCCCAGATGGATGCATCAAAAGTGGAAGCGACAATTCTTTCGTTCTCCGCAAGCAAATCATAAGCATACTCGTGAAAATAAGAAATGCCGCCGATCATGGCCGCGCCTGCGACCACCTGATCGCAATCTGAGATGATTTCTTTCATCAGATTCACATCTTTGGCATCTCCTTCATAAAATTGGTAATTAGGATTTGAATCATAGCTTTTGACCACTTTCCCGTATTTGGAATAATTATCAATTCCGACGATCTTATGACCATGCTTGAGTAATTCTCCGACCAGATAGCCTGTAATAAACCCCGCAGACCCAGTTACCAATATTTTCATTTTAAAAAACTCCTTATTTTATTCTATCATGTTCCAGACATCAATAATCTTTTTACCCTGATACTCAAGCTTTTTATATTTTTTATGCGGAGCACCAATGATAATAATATCACTTTTCTCGATTAATGATTTTTCATCGACGAATCCCTCTTCTTTAATGTAGACATCGGAACAAAAAACTTTTTTCGCTTCAATCTCCAGTATTTTTTTTAATTTATAGGACAACGATTCCCTTTTATCATCACTTTCTGATTTGAAAGCCATACCGAGTATACCTACGGTTTTCTTTGTTAAGTCGTGTTTTTCTTTTAATTGAGATACTACAAAATTCGGCAGACCTTCATTAATCAGCATAGCGCTATGACCAAGGAAGAAAGTGTTTTTCGCAAAGGCCGAGGTCTGCATCGTATCTTTGAAAAGACAAGGGCCAGCCGCGAATCCCGGTCTGGGAAAACCTTTAGCACGGGGATAATTGAAGGTCATGGCGTTATAAACTTTATAAAAATCAACACCGGCCTCCTCGGCAATCATATAAAATTGATTGGCTGTAGCAAATTGTATATATCTCCATGTATTTGTAAATACCTTGGCAAGCTCGGCCTCCATCGGTTTAACTATCAAAATATCTTTGGTTAATAAATTAAACAAAGCAGAAACTTCTTTTATCGCCTTCTCATTAAATCCTGATACAATTTGCGGAAGGTTGTATAACTCTTCCATAGATTTGCCTTCCAGAATTCGCTCTGGGCAAAAACATACTTCGATATTCGGCAACTTATCTTTCAGCATACTACGCACCTTTTCAGTAGTTCCGGGATATACGGTGCTTCGCATAATGATTATTTGTTCATTTTTTAGATAGGGCAGAATATCTTCAAACAACATCTTCATATTGTGAAAAGTGGGATTCAAATGCTCGTCAACGGGCGTGCCTACTATTACAACCACATATTTCGCCTGACTTATGATTGCGTTATCTGAAGATGTCAACAGTTTTTTACCAATTACCTGCTTCAATTTTTCTTCGCAACCTTCTTCCAGAAATGGCATTTTGCCACAGTTGATAGTGTCCAAAGCATTCTTGTTGATATCCAGAATCATGACCTTTTGTCCCTTTTCCGCGAAAGCGATGGACAAGGGAAGCCCCACATGTCCTGCTCCACCGATGATGCAGATATCATAGCTTGACATAAACCGTTCTCCTTCCTAATCTTTAAATATTATATATCAAGAAATAAATAGAGGCTGCTCTTCCCCCAATTACACCAATTACGCATTGTCTTGCATGACTCTATTTAGTTGCCACAGTAAAAATCTTTTTAAAAATATAAAATTTCCTATCCACGAGTATATAATACCTACCCGGTAGAAACCTATATTCATTAATTTCATCAGTTTTATCAAAAACTTTTACCAACGAATATTTTTGTTTTAGTAAAAGAGGGTCTTGATTATTCACCCTATCAATTTCAGATGGGCGCATTATAATCCAGTCTGGCTTAAGAATATTGATTATTTTTGCCCAATCTGCCCCCCAACCACCAAAACTTTTCCGGACATTAACAACTTCAGGAGAGCACAACCCAGGGAAATCATACATTTTAAGTTGAGAAAAGAAACCTATGTATCCTAATGGTTCTAAATAAACTGTATCATTAGGTGTTTTTGCGTTAGCTTTAAGCCATAATCCAATAGGCTTTCTAACTTAGTTTTCGATTATATTCTGCTGAATTTTTAATGAATAAGCGGACAAAATGGTTATAGTGAGCGTGAAAGATAATATTGCAATGATAAAAAATTGTAAACAAGATCTAAATCTATTCGTTACGATTGATGAAAGCGCAATGTCGCCTAAACCCAATAATTTATAATTTGTTGATTTACTCAAAGTGAATTCAGAAAGTTGCTGAACACCAAAAGCTAAAACAAAAATACTCAAAATTGCTACACTTGGAAGATACCATGGGGCTATCCAACCAAAGGAACCAAAGGTAACGTACATTAAATAAGAATGAATCAATAAAACTGTAAAAGATAAAACTCGTGCGATACGAAATTTTTTTGAAGGTACAAGCCAATATAACGCGGTAAAGAGCGTAATAATTTTCCCAATAATATGAATATTACCCCACCCGTTACAATAATAGGGTGGCATAAAGGTAGCATCTATCGATGTAACACCAATAAACATAGTGTATGGAAATTTTATCAAAAATTTTAGTATTGCAATTGGATCATATGACATGAGTAATCCTTTTGCGACAATTGTATGAGGAATCGGTGATCCAAAATAATGCCAGGTCCAAAAAAACCAAGGCAAATATAATACCGCACAAATGAGACCAGAAAAAATAAATGTCTTTATCCAGTGCAATCGGTTTTTAATGTATTTGTGTTTTGGATTAAATATTAATATTCCAATAATAAGACATAATATATAAACACAACTATCAGGACGTGTATACATCAATCCCGCCCATACTAGACCTAATAAAAATGTTAACGAATGGTTTTCTACGATTAACAGATAACAAAATGATATAAGAAAGAATACCATATATGCTGTTTCCATACCATTGATACTAAAATCGACTATTTTAGTATCAACTGCAAATAAACCAATCAATAATAAAGTTGTCCCAAAGTAGAATTTGGAAAAATGAGCAATCTTTAATAACGATATGGAAGTAAGCCCGAGAACTATACAATTGATAAATCTGAATAACCACAATACTAAGTCATCAGACGAATTGAATGTTATGATATTGAGTAATGCTGGTATAAGTGTGCCAATCGGCGAAGTGAATGCCTGTACTTTTTGACCAATAGTGTATACCAAACCATTTCCTGTCGCTAAATTCTTACTAATTCGATAAGTAATATACCAATCTTCCCAAGCATGTTGTGTATAAAATGCAAATAACATTGAAAAACTGAATACAAATAAGAAAACAAAAATATATGCTTTTCTGTTTATATGTTGACTAATTTCTAACCAAAATAATTTGTGTTTCTGAGTTATGGAAGTATTTTTGTCAGTATGTTGCATGTTCCCTCCTTATGACATTTTCCTCGGGCTTCCACTTGTACATCTTTAAAACTTTCTGGAACACTTATGACCATAGTAAGTTTACAATTTAACCTTTGGTCAGAGGACCAAAGGCAGCGATTCTGGCGACTCTTCGTATGGCTTAATTGATAACATTAATCAACCAGAAATTGTTTATAATCCGAGCCAACGGAGAAATTTTACTTTTCTGCCTTGTTTGAACGTGGGTATTGGAACTTCTACCGGTTTTGATACAGGGGGCTGTGGAATTTTAACATATATAAATTCCGGTGAAATTGTCCCTTTGATTCCGTCTTTTACTCCTCTGATGAAAATCTTCTGCGATGTTAATGTGCGATATATATTCCAGCCTAAAAAAATTTGCGATGATGAGTTATTTGGTGATCGTTACTGGAATTTTAAATTGCGGACAAATCTTTATTTTATCGGACTGCTTTAAAGCAAGGCCTAAGGTATATTGCCCCTCTAGTGCTGATATGTCGGCAAAAGTGCTAAATCCAGACTCATTAAGCTCAGGTTTCTTAAATTGCGCGCCTACGTCCGGACGAGACGTTCGTCGCGTTCTTAAATATGAATTATTGCCATGATCATCAGTCAAAACCACATAAACAGCTTCTGGCAGAGTGCCCTTGTCGACAGAACTCGCGAGCCACCCATTAACTCTGAGAAGGCCTGATGCTACAAAGTGCGTCGGAGCAGGAGACGTGTCGTTAACCACATCAATAGAGCCACCGCATTTTTTTGCGTATGTCATCTTAGTGCCCAATAGTTTATCGACAAAGCCATCAAACTTATATATTTTTGAAAGATCGACCGAGGGGAAAGTGTTTCTAATTTGGCTGAGCGTAACAGTGTATTCATCGTTCCAAAGCATGGTTTTGCCATGACTCGGCGTAATTGCGAACGACTTTACTAGCTTTCCATCTAAATGGCCTTTTTTAGCATATAACATTCCGAATTCAACTGTGTTTTCGATCAGTGGCGATATCAAAAAACCAGATTTCGCCATGCCGGCGATAATGCGGTACTGTTTTTTTGTGCCGTTTTTCAGCTCAATAGTGATTTGAAGCTGGCTGGGCTTAAAAAATATACTTGTTATACGTCCCAAAAAAGTTGGTTTAATCTCGATCTGAACAAATATTGCTAGGCTTGATTGGGGTAAATTTACACTCTCTCCGAAAGCATGTGTTTCGCTCGTTAACTTCAATGGCTCTGTAATTTCAGCGATACTTTCTTTTTTTCGGAGAAATAAAAAATCATTCGCGATCTGGGTTGGCTGATAATTAACCATCAGTATCGGCCAACTTGCGCCATCCTCAATTGACGGAACTCTTCCATCAATCGGTTCAACTCTAAAAATAACATTGTCTGGCGCTTGTTTCCCCAGGAGATGTTTTCTATTTTTCTCAGCCAGCATTGGGGTATAAGCACTATAGCTCTGAAATATTGGACGAGGAGACCAAGTGTTTCCGGAAGAAATCAAATACGATTGATTGTAGGAATAGATGTCCGTGGTGCCTTGCAAAACAGGAAAAGACGCTTGCTCGCGCAAGGAGTTCACTGCTGCATCGAAGTCAGGCCTTGGCCAGTTTCTGTCCTTGATTCTATTTTTAAAGCCATTCCATGGCGATGAATAAGTTGACACGATATTATTGGCAATACCCGCCGTCGATGTATTGATGTAATGAGCATCAATATAACCCCATGAAATTAATGAAAAAACAATGACCGGAAGTAGAATCCGAGAATTATAAATAAATGGAAGCAGCAGTGCTGCAATCAAAATAGATGTACCGGCCATAATGGCATGGCCATCATGACGAACAAAACCGCCCTTAAAGGACAGGAACAAAAAAACAAAAAAAATACACAATAAAAATAATTTTGAAGTGCTAGTTATTTGCTTTTGCAGGTATATTGACAACAACAGTAAAGCAGAGGCAACTAAATATAAAATTATCTCTAGAGTGTTGCCGTTAGAAGCCATGGCTTCAGTATAGCCGAAGACTATAGGTGCCATGCTAATGAAGTAATTTGGCAAATTTGTCACAGATTGACCCGATGCAATCCAAAATAAAAGCATCGAAACCATAGGAGAAATCAGGCAAATTATTGCGATAACTCTCTTCTTGTTAACAATAAAAAATATCGAACACAGTGCCGCAATTGCACCACACAAGATTAATATGGTCCCCTTTACCAAGGTTAGCAAACCGAATGGCGCAAACATCAATGCCACATAAAATGGTGCATATTTGCTTTTGGCTAGCACCCCATCTTCTGAAAATACGATTTTGAAGGTAGTCAATCCGACAAGCAGCGGGAATGAAAGAAACAAAGCATGACGCGAATACACCACGCCGGCGAGGATGGCGCAAAAGGCCAGAACCCAGCGCAACTGAACACCTTTTATTAAAAGGACAAAACATACCCAATATGACAAAGCCAGATAAAGGCTTCCACTAACCATCATAAAATCTGTTGATGGATGGTATGTTTTTGTATTAATAGACGCATAGGGGCCAAAAGTAAAAATAATTTCCTTGCCAAAAGAAAACCCTTGAGCCACTGCTTGATTCATTCCAAATTTCCACGATGGATCAAGACTGGCAGCAGGCATTTCTGGAGAAAATGGAGCAAATTTAGCAATGGTTGTAATTAGTAGCACAATCCATAAAACGATATTGACCGATAGGCCTAGTTTCCCCGAACCAAATTTATTAAGTATTTTGTTAGGCACAGACGAGATCTTTGCACAACTAACCATTATTTCCAACCAATTTGTCGTTTATTTTGGTGTTTAAAATATTAAAAAAATCGTTCAGCTGGAAACTAACAAAGCCGGTGCGGTTTATCGGAACTTTAGTGAAGATCAACTAAACCGCCGGTCTAATAAAAAACTTTTTACATTCCGAGCCAGCGGAGAAATTTGACTTTTCTGCCTTGTTTGAACGTGCGTAATGGAACTTCTACCGGTTTTGATGCAGGGGGCTGCGGAATTTCAATATATATAAATTCCGGTGAAATTGTCCCTTTGATTCCGTCTTTTACTCCTCTGATGAAAGTCTTCTGTGATGTAAGCGTGGGATATATACTGCGGACGTATGCGCCAATAATTCTGCGGTTGGATCTGTAAATGTCTATCATCATGCTGGTTGTGTTTTTACATAAATAGTAAAGGACACGGAAAAGGATTCCGAAGCAGACATTGAGATAAAGTTTTGCGATCTGATGTTTTTTCCCGTATTTTTTGGCAAACAGGAATGGATTTCTGCCCAGAAAATAACCATAGGAGAATACTTTCTTCTTGCTTACTAAATTTGTGCTGGAGCTTCCCTTATGTAGAATGGCCGCCTCATCCACATAGACGGTGCGATACCCCTTTGCCTTAGCGCGAAAGGACCATTCGACGTCCTCATCGGCCATCCAATAGTTTTCATCAAAAAGTCCTATCTCTTCAAGAACTTTGCACCGGATCAGACATCCGTTGCAGATGACCCAGTCCACATCCTTGGGCGGCTCGTTTTGTTTCCAGTCGGGTTCATATCTGCCTGCCGTAGTGACAAGCATGGGGCTCCATTTTACCTCCCCATATTTCCCCCATGTATAATAGGGATTTTCCATAAGAATATTTTTTGCACCGGCTATGGCTATTGATGAGTCACTCCGCATTACTTGAAGAAGGGTTGAAATAGTATCCGGAAAAACCTTTGTATCTCCGTTGAGCAGGAAAATATAATCAACTTTTTTTTTGAGACTATAACGGAATCCAATATTATTGGCTCTGCAGAAGCCGAGATCGACGCCTTCTTCTATTAAGGTAACCCATTTGAAATCCCGTTTGATAATTTCTGATGTATTATCCTCGCCGTTGTTGACGACGACAACTTCCAGATTCCTGTATTGGACTTCTTTAAGGCTGTTAAGGCAGTCTGCAAGTTCCTCTGCCTGGTTCCATGCAGGAATCTGAACGGCTATTTTGGGGGACTGTCCTTTGGGCATATGGTGCTCCTTTATTCATTAACGAAAATTAATTAGTTATTATAGTCCTAATTATGGGGAATCTGTTGAATTGTCAATAGATTTTACAGATTGACATATAATCATATTTTGTTAAGTTGTGTTGTGAAATAAAAATTGGAAATTTATATTAAATTTTTACAAATCCGCGACTGATTATGTACTGACAATAATCATTGGGGCTATATATGGCATTTCTGTTGAAGATATTAAAATCAAAAAATAACCTCTTGGAGTGTATTAATACCGAAAGATTGATGCTTTTTCTTTCTCTTGCGGCAGTGCTGATTGCAAATTTTCAGCTCCTTTCTGCATTTTTCTACCAGGATGACTTTCTCCATTTCTATCAGATTTCCAACTGGAATCCTCTTGGATTTATTTTTTCTTCGCGTGGCGGTCATCTTTATATCTTCAGAAATTTGATATTCTATTGTATGTTTAAACTGTTTGGTGTGAATTCAATTGCATATTTTTCGACAGTTCTGCTGACACATGTAGGCAGCGCATACATTCTATATAAAATAATTCATCTCTTAACAGATAAACCATCGCTAGCTGCTGCAGGCATGATGATTTGGGGCATCTGCCCAGTTAACTATGGAGCCTTGGGATGGTACTCTGTATATGGTCATGTTCTTGTGGGTTTTTTCTTTCTATTGTTCTTATATGATCTTCTCAGAGTCGAAAAAGGGAAGATTTCGTATTCTATTCAAATAGCGATCCGCTGGTCCATTTACCTTTTTCTGATGGCAGCTTCTTTCGGAACCGGGCTGGTAATTGCCTTTCTGTCTCCAGTTGCCATAGTAGTTATACTCTGGAATAATGAAAAGAAATGGAAAATTGCTGCATCGATACTTCCTGTGATTGCGGCAATTCTGTTATTATTTATTTTCAAAGACTCAATTTATTATTATTTCAGTGGAGAAGTTTCTAATATAAAGCCTGTTGTATTGAGTGTTGCTTTGAGTAATTACAAAATTATTCTGGAAATGTTCATAAGAATGTGCGCGTACGGCATTTATTGCATGGCTGCTTTCCCCATGCTTTTCTTTTTTTCGACAACGGAATACCCGGCTATTGCAATTTTCATCTCGATTCCGGTTGTAATACTATTTATTGTTCTGTTTTTACGTTCACAAGAATACAGGCGGCATTATGCTGTTTTAAGTATGTTTTTTCTCGGATTAATAGGACTGACCGCATACGCGCGGGCTTGGTTGTATAATGTTTTCGGAGTTCCTATGATCTCTGCATCGATCACACCTCGTTATTATTATGTTATCCTGATTGTTGCTGTTTTAATACTAGCTTTGATGGCAGATGAACTGTCGGATATTTTCCCGAAAATTGCAAAAGTAATAGTACCATCCGTTTTAATTGTAATCATACTTTCCGTTTTCCCCAGCATGAATCTTGCTCCAAAAATTGATATATCTAATACATCTGTAAATGAAAAGAAATCGTATTATAACACTATTACTGACATTGAAAAAACAATTAGAGCATATCCAGAAGGTTCTTCCGTTTTTATAGATAACAAAATTAATGATCAAATTCCTATTTTTGGTGCTTCAGACACTGGTTTCCCCGGTAAAGCTGCTGTATTCACCATCACCTATCCAAATAATACGGTTGAAGGCCGAAGAGTGTATTTTGTGGAAAAAGACTGCCGTGTAGCAGAGAAAAACATTGAGAAAAAAAAGTGGCGGATTTCGTCACTGATTGTTTCAGCATGTGATCTAAATAAGAAAAGTAACTAATTACTGGTGACGGAGTGATCCGCAATCTCTTTCAGGCTATATCTAATATCTATCTATCACTGTTCCTCATCCTCAGGATAATAGGTCCAACATGCTGACAAGTTTTTTTGGGTGTAAGCTACGACGATTGGTTCTTCGAAAGTCTTAATATACCATTCTAGTCTTAGTCTTCCCGTCCAAGGACCTATGAAATATTGACCAAGAGGCAATCCTGAGCCAGCGCCAATAAGACCAGGGGGATTCCTATTGAAGTACTTCCGCCACCATTTCTCTGAATAAAATAGGGCGACATATTCTAAGAATGCTGCTTCGTCTGTGAACAAATATCCCTGGTCAACCAAATTTGGCCAGATCCACCTAACACACGTGTGTAGACTTGACTCAAGGTCAACGTCAATAAAAGCTAACAGCACTGGCGAATTCAATTTTGGTAATGTGTCATCGAACCACCCTTTCTCAAATTCGCAGCATTCTATTTCGCCATAACGCTTAATATTTGATATTACCTCATCAATCATTCCAGCGAAAGCACCCTTGAGATTTTTATTGGCCAAGGGTTCCCCTGGTTTTGTGTCAGGTAACCCTTCAAAGGAGTCGTACACTTTCAGTTTTCTGCCAACAATATTACATATAATTGATAGATTTGTAGCTGAACCACCTTTCCAGGTACCACACTCAACAATATCTCCAAGTATATCTGGAGGAATTGCCATTATTTTTGAAGCCATAACCAAATGTGCTCTATATGATGTCCCGGTAGTGATATGGAGGGTGTTTAAATACATTCTTAATCCCAACCTAAGTTTCTTGAACATTGACATCCTATACGATTCATGAATTGGGTTGGATGACAAGATTATTAAAGTGCTTATTGGTACGGATGATAACTCTGACATTAGAAGATAGAATTTGACTAGTAATTTTTTAAATTTAGCACGTATTGTCCGTATGGTTTTCATGTTCTAACCCTTTTCCAAAGTATAATAAATTACGTCAAAGTATTAAATAGAATGACTATATAGGATTTTACGGTCTCTTTCCGCAATGAATAATGGGAAACAATGCAGATTACAGGAACCGGTTTTAACCTACAGCCGGTTCCTGTGACACAAAAACTCCGCCATTCTTTTCCAGTTATAAATCGTTTGCTCAGATACCGCCATCTCTCTCGCTACCTCTGGAACGCTTCTGCTCTCCGGTGGTAATACTTTTCTCATTGCGCTTGCTTTGACCCTTTTGCCGTATTTCATCGCCGCCTCCTGATTTATTTCAGACGACAACTATGTTGGTACAGAGGGTCGCTCGGCTATCATTCCTATAGAACTATTCAGAAATATTACCAGAATATCAGTAGTTTGCAATATTTGATGAAAATTCCCGATTCTAGAACTGAAGTTTTTTAAATGTCCTTATATTATAAAACTCGTCTTTCTCAAAATCACCGAATGACGCCCTCAGGCACCTGTCGCCCGGTAGGATCTGAAAAGGCCCCGGGTGAAGTGACGTGATTGCCACCATGAATATCTCCTAATCTTCTCCTGCAAGCGGCACTGCTTTCGATCGGTAATGTACAATGCTTTTCTCTCCTCCGGCTTGAATAGTATAGGTGTAGTCAGCAAGCACTTCTTCCTGTAATGTTGTTTTTCCTATTTTCCCAATTCACACAACATTTCAATCGGAAATAATCAAAAAACTGCTGAACTCTAACTTAATCGGGGGCAGGCCAAGATTGCCTTGACATACAGGATCACGCACATCTGCCGATAGAACGTGTGCTTGCCGCAGGCGATGCAGACCACTCGAAATTATTCTTTGAAAAATTCTTTCGACGGTAACAGCCTGGCACTCCTTCGTCAATGAAAAGCTGAATGACCACCCGCGATTACTTCTAGGTCCGAGACGCCCAAACTATCTCGGTTAGCTTCGAAAGGCGTTTTCTAAGTATAGCGAGTCCTCGAAAGATGATGCGCAAGGGCTCGGTCACCCGCCAAGAGCGAGAATTTACGAGCTGGTTGAGATGGGTCTGAATGTTTTGAACCTGGGCTTCCAACCTAGTGATCTCGGCGCGTTTGGCGGCGAGACAAAGATGAATTCCAAAGAATTCTTTACTTAGATGGGAAAGGAAGGATGCTGGTAGCGGACCAGCAAGCATCCTTCGTCTATCAGGCAAAATACTCTCTTTACCACGAATTTCAAGGTATTGCTTCTGCCACTGTATACAATTTTTCTCATGAAGATCGGTTGGGGCATTAGTTGCCACACCATTATGAACCTGGTGAAACGTTCCTTCGCCAAAAATGATTACCAATTCACTGTTCGGAAGCTCGCAAGCGCGTACAAAGGTGTCGTGGTTAACCAGACCACCACCGGGTTGGTCGAATCGTTCGTCAATACCCTCCATCTCTGCCCAGAGCTCCTTGCGCAGGAAGATCGCATTGCTTTCAGTGAGTGTTTCAATCCAGTGGGATGATTCATCGATCGAGCCTACTTCGAATAGCCGGTACCCATCACGCGGCCAGCCGATTTTCTCGAGCAAACAGTCTTCTTCGCGTTGATTATATCCACGCATAATGCTAACGCGCTGGTATCCCTCGCCCAGATAAAATCCCAAAGAAGCCACGACTGCCCGGTTGTACATCCTTGTCCCGGCTAAGGATTGGTGGAGCAGGCCAGGGGTGCAGATCCGCGCTCCGTCGATCATCAGGCCAACGACCTCTCCTTGTGATTTCTGTATCCCAAAGTTCCCCGCACGGGCTGGCGATGGCGAGGCATTGTCCAAATAGTAATACTTAAAATTGCTTCCTAGTTGTGTGACCTGAATTGGATCTAAAGGCTTAGTCGAACCGTTTTCGACCACAATGACTTCGTAGTCATCGGCAGCAATACCTTGCTGATAGACTGGGGAGAGCGAGAAGAGAGTTCTTGGGGCCTCGCGAGGAATGTTATATACTACGACCACAACCGATAGCTTCATAGCTAACCTCATTTTAAATGGAATTGATAAGAACTTCCTTTTTGTGAGGGAAATATAGGAAACGCTATCCTGTATGTCAAGGAAGCTCCCAAAATTCTAGAACTGAAGTTTTTTGAATGTTCGTATATTATAAAACTCATCTCTCTCAAAATCACCGAAATAATTGATATGATCAAACAAATTATCGATGATATCATTAATTGTATACAGGGGCTGAAATCCAAGATAGGTTTTTGCTTTATCGATGGTCACCTTATAATTTCTAAAATCCTGAACATTCTTAATATCCAATTTGATTTTATCACCGGTCTTCTTTTCAACTTCATACTTTACGAGATCGGCCACCTGGCCTACGGTGTAATTATCAAAGGTGGCATTGAATACGCCATTGATTGAATAATTAGCCTGTACCGCCCGAACAAAGGCAGTTGCCGCGTCACGGACATCATAAATAGGACGCCAGATAGAAGGGTTATTGACCGTGATTTTTTTTTCTATGACAGCAGTCTTGAACATGGTATTGACGATGAGGTCAAACCTCATGCGCGGACTGAAACCGGATATGGTTCCCTGTCTGATTGCGATAACTGAAAAATTTTCATCCTGCATCTGCAAAACGCCCCGCTCCCCCTGGAGTTTGGATATACCATAGGGATGATTGCTGACAGCCGGCGATTCTTCATCATAGAGCTGACCAACAGTATAACCGTACACCGAGCAGGAGGAGGCGTAGATGAAACGTTTAACTCCGGCCTTTTTCGCCTTGTACGCCAGGTATGAGGGCAGGGCGCCGTTATCGATAAAGTTCTTTGCCGGATTAAATTCCGCCATGGGATCGTTGGAAAGACCGGCGAGAAAAATCACCTGGTCATAACCGACGAAATCCTCTTTTTTGCATTCAAAGAGTTCCTTTTTAACTACCTTTACTTCTTTCGGCAGATGGCTGCCAAACCAAAGCAAATCAATGACTTCGACTTCATAACCATGATCGATTAAAGCGGGAGCAAGAACAGAACCAATATATCCCGCACCTCCAGCTAAGAGAATTTTCATATTATTTCACTCCATAATTTAATTAAGATATTTAAAATTCTACTATTTCTTGTTAACTAAACTGTTATACAATTCACAGTTCATGGACGTATCTACAGGGACTTTAAAATTGATTTCATTAACCGATAATTCTTTTATTTCTTTTTTCGGATCAAGGCTTTTAGCATAGGCGAACACCGATTTTCTTTTTCCGCCGACATGAACGGTACCTTTAAAATCCTTATCAAAGAGTTCCGCAATCATCCGGGCCATAGTCGATACGCTCTCCCGGCTGGTCCATTGGTCCACAAAGGCCTTCTCGAAAGGAAACACATTTGGCCCAAACGTTGTCCGTATGATGATCGAATTATCATACAGGCGCACGGCGCATTCACCGCCCAGTTTCGACCACGCGTACTTGTTCACCGGGAACACCGGATCGTCCTCTTTGTAGTTTCCGTTGTCTCCTTTGAATACATAGTCCGTGCATAGATATATCAATTTCAACCCATACTTCACGCACAGCTTAACGACGTTGGAAGTGCCGATGATATTTACATCGATAGCCCGAAGCGGGTCCTGGTCAATTCTGGGAGGAGATGTAAAAGCGGCGGCATGGACGATCATCGACCAGTTGCCATTTCCAAGATATCGATCCATCTGATCGTAGTTAGTAATATCAAATTCTGCTTTTGACGGATAATGTATGTCCGGCAGATTTTTTTTAAATTCAGTTCCCAACAAACCGCTCCCGCCGGTAAATAGAATTTTCTTTTGATCGATCATATCTTTCATCCTTAACATTTTCCATAAATAAAATTATCAGAACGATCATCTTTTACCCACGCTTCGAGGGTAAACCCGTTTCTGTCTTTATCGGTCATCAGGGTTGTTTTCGCTGCTACGGAATCAAATTCTTTTTTCAAGGTGCTATCGGCCCGGGACCAGTCGATATTTTTCGCCAGCGGCGATATGCATCCCTCGCATCCCTGACTGTACTCACCGGTGCAGAAATACTCTATCTGGCTGTCCTCGGTGAAGAAATTGCCGTGGGCGAACCCGGCAGGGATCCAAATCCATTCGTTATAATCCCTGTCCAGGTTGGCCGGCATGTCGTACATGGAGGCCATTCCGAACGTAGGTGAGCCTTTGCGGATGTCGAGCATGAGATCTACCATGCGGCCGCGCATGGTGCGGACCAGTTTGCCCATGAAAGGATTCCACTGGTAATGGAGCCCCCGTATCGTAAGCGGCCGGGAAAAACTCTCATTCACCTGGGAAAATTCAAGGCCCTTCATAAATTCCATTTTCGGGTTACCGAAGAAATCACTTTTGCGGAACGATTCGGTAAAATAGCCGCGCTGGTCGCAGAAACGGGCGAAGCGGATAATCTTGATGTCAGAGATATCAAAATTTTTTATTGATATTATTTTCATTTATTTCTCCCTGTATTTGAAAATGAATCATTTATGTAGATTTTCAATCAAAAACATCATTTTTACAAGGGGATTGGGGGATGGACAAAAATAATTCAGATACTTCAAAATGATCAAGTTGGCTTTATGGTGATAATGGTCAGAAAACATAATTGTCATATCGTAATCGTGAAGCAATGCTTGCAAATCGTGCTTTACTGAGATCATCCAGGGATCAATTAAACCTCGATCCTCAAGTTCATTTAGCAATAGAAACGTAAACTTTATCGTCATCACAGTATCTAAATGATTTTGATTAGCTTGAAATTTCTTTCTGCAGGTGCGTATGTCATCGAACAACCTTTTTCTGACAATACTGGCGGTATTATTCCCATGCAGGCGATGTTCGATTAGCGGCTTATTGATATATTTAATACCGTTTCTCATGGACGTAATGATGGCAATCCACCAGTCGTGAGGAATATTGTCTGGAAAAGGATGTAACGGCGAGATGAAATCACTTCTGTGAAACAAAGAGGTGCATCCCATAACATAATTGTTAAATGTCAGCGAACGGGTTTGCCTTCCCCGGCAGGGGACGTGTATGCGTGAATATTTACGGAATGAACCTGCGATTTTATTGCCGGAACCGTCAATCAGGGCGGCATCAGAGCAGATTAATGAATGACTGCCAATACCATCAGCGAGAAGCTGAAGTTTGCCGGGCTGCCAGCGGTCATCCTGGTCGCAGAGGGCGATATAATCGCCACTGCAGAGTGAAATAGTTTTCTCGAAATTTTTAATATAGCCAAGGTTCCGGGGATTAACTTGATAGTGCAATCCCTGGGTGCGGGCATATTCCTCCAGAATGCCGGCAGTGCCGTCGGTCGATCCGTCGTCGCACACCATGATTTCATATGGGCGACAGGTTTGTCGGTACAGGGATTCGAGAAGCTCCCTGAGATATTGCTCGCCGTTATAAGTTGCCAGGGCTATCGATATTTTTTTTCCGTTGCTGATGGCAATGCTCCATTGTTGCTTAAGGTTGTTATGAAGAACAGGAAATGACTTCGCCGGTTGCCACTCCGGTCTCCATCTATTCGTTAAAAAATATTACTTTTCCTTAATTCTTCAGGAATTTCCTCGATTTTAAAGCCTTCAGGCCATCCCTCGTAATAATCCCTGAATTTATCAACGTCTGTTAACCTGTTCTGCCATCCCCTGTTGTTGATTATATCCTCCTGAGGCCACTTGAGACGAGCCCTCTCGAAGCTTGTTTTCCAGCAGAGCTCGAAATCGAGCTTGTGAAAATGGATCAGCATCAGGTCATTATCAAAATTTGATTCCCGGTCTGGAACCTCATGAAATCCAATTTCCCAGTTCAATGGCTGATTTGATATGAGAGTTTTATTATACCAGTGGGTATAATACCAGAACCTTCTTTGAGACAAAATTGATTGGGATGTATTATATGGTTTTTCCTTATCCGGTAAGTGTATCAATTCATAACCGATGCATCTCACGTAATTTTTGTCCAATTTTTGAATATAATCGTCCAAACCTCTGTATTTGTTAATATCGGGCAGAATGATTTCATCGACATCTGTATATATTACATATTCGTAATGATCGATAAGTTTTTTTTGTACGGTTTCAGCAACAAATTTAAACCAAATATGATCAAAACTTAAGGGATAATCCAGTCGTATGACATTGAATGTAAAATTCTTCAAACATTTCTGCACGCTGCTGTCAGTGCTTCGATGGTCGAAAACGTAAATATCCTTCCCGTCAATATACCGGCTATAATATTTTAGCCAGATGGGCAAAAAAACATCTTCATTTTTAACCATGACGAAGATGGCGCATTTCTTTTTCCCATTTTTTTCCGGTAGCAGCGGCATGGTTTCCAGGGACTTGATTGTATCCATGTAATACTCGCGATTAACCTCGGGAATGGCGACACCGGTCTTTTCATTTCTTTGGGGAAAACTGGCAGATTTGTTTAAAACTACGGCGCCAATACGGGCAATACGAACCAATGCCTTTCTTCTCCATGTATTGTTGGGAGCGATAAAATCGACTAATTTGCTGAGCATCAAACCGGATTTCCACTCAGAAGAATTGGAGACCATTGTTTTATAGGCGTTATAATCATCGTTCAGTTTATTGATTCTCGCTTCGGAAAAAGCGAGCTGCCCGAGAGAATTGAAAAGTTTGCTGATATATCCGCTGGAATTGGCTTCATGTAAAAATTCTATAAAGTCCTTGTTTACCTCTTTACCGATGGCAGCCACTCCCAGGCCATACCCATGCACAAACTCAAAACTGGGATACTTTTTGGATATTTCTTCCCATAATTTCCAGACACCAAAATCAAGATCTTTAATAAATGTGTCATGAAAAACAATGACCCCACTTGGGGACATTTTGGGCAGCCATGATTCTAAATCATTTTTGACCTCCTCATAGGTGTGAAAACCGTCGATATGCAGTAGGTCAATGCTTCCGTCTTTAAAATGGGTTAATGCTTCGCTGAAGGTCATTCGTAGAAGTTGGGAAAACTCGCCATATTCCTTCCGGTTGTAATTGCTAAATTCCTCATAAACTTCTTCACCATATTCGCCAAGCTGGATATCGCCTTTCCATGTGTCAATTCCATAGCACCGGGTGTCAAGTTTCAACGTTCTCACAGCCTGGCAAAAGGCAGCATAGGATTGGCCGCTAAAAACACCCAGTTCTACTACAACCTTCGATTTTAATATGCTGATAAGAAAAAAAGCAAATGGAACATGCGTTATCCAGGAAGATTCTTCTATTAATCTTTTGGGTGTGTTAAAAATTATCGGATGCTTTGTAGTAATCATGTTAATTTTTTTTGATAAGACATTTCTTTCGATGGCCTAAATATAGGGGTTATTTTTGCTTGTCAAGGGATATTTGCATCGAAAAGCAAGGGTTGGCGATGCGATTGGGAACGGGAGCTGGAACGGTGGCCGTCCTTTTGAGAAATCAACTCACCTTTCGGCCGAGTCACCCGTCAAGAAGGCATTTTTGAGCACAATGCAGGCAGATCCTCCCGGGTCAGCCGGAAAGGACGCGGGGCGAAACCTAGATCACGGCTCGCATCTTCATGATCAAACACGAGATCCTGATTCATTCTTCCGGCCATCGCAGCCGACCAGTGGCGAAAACGCGGCAATAAACGCAAGAACATTACTGCCAAGTGGAAGAGCCAAAGGGGCAACCTTATAAAGCGCGGTTTCCTGCCTGTTGCCGAGAAAACGTGGCAGACCATCTCCCGATAGGGAAGTGTTTCCCCGCCCGAAATATTATAGGAGCGATTGAATGCCTTTTCTGTGCTTAGCGCGGCCAGACAACAAAATGCCACATCTTGCGCATGCACCGGTTGCCGTAGCCCCCGCGCCTCTCCAAGCAACGGGAAAAAAGCAAAACGCCGGATAAAACGGGCGATTACACTGATATTACTATCACGCCCCAAACCGTAAGTAAGCGTCGGCCGCAAAATTATCCAAGTTACGTCCTTTGTTTTTGCCCAGGCGACAAAACATTCCTCGCTATCTGCCAGACGCTTTGCCATCTGCTGTTCAACAGTATCTGAAGAAATATCTTTCGTAAAGCGGCTTGTCGATGAGATCGCCACAACATGTTTGGCCCCGTAAAGCGAAAGCATAGAAAAATATTCCGGTAAAACCCAGATCGGTGCCAGACACACCCAATGAGGTATTTCTTTCTCCGTATGAAAAACATCACTGGAGTTAGAAGGCACGGTTTGCCGAAGAAGTTGCCAATCTATCGGCTGGGTTTCTCCGCGGTGTTGTATGCCTTGCATCCGGCGTAAAAACGCCACGACCTTCCATCCTCCCTCAATCAGCATGGGCAGCAGGCATTCCCCGATGAGGCTTGTCGCGCCGATAACACCAACGCGTTGTTTACAAGTGACCATGTGTCAGCCATTGTCTGATATGTCGGACGCTATAATGAATGGTTAAAGCGCTAAACCTCAGCCACACAACGGCTCCGACAATCCAAAATAAAACACCGGGATACTGATGGTGAAAAAACTTGTCATAGAAGCGTATCATCCCCTTGTGTTTGTGCCATTCCACAAAAATCAGCCGTGTTTTGCTGCAAGTCCCTTTGTGATGAACTATTCTGGCATCGGGTACAAACATGATTTTCCAGCCCCTCTGGCGAAAGCGCATACACCAGTCCAGGTCTTCGCAGTGCATGAAATAACCCTCGTCCATGGTGCCAACATCCAATAGCGCGTGGTATCTTACCAACATGCAGGAGCCGGAAACGGCTTCAACCTCAGTGGGGCAATCAGGTAGGGGTTGTTGATGCAGCAGAAAATCCGAGAAGAGGCGGGGATAGTGTTCACGAAATCTGGACAGGCCAAAGGCGCGGGTGAAAGAGCGCCATGGTGTCGGCACGGCACGTCGCCCCCCTGCTTGCTCTGTTCCATCCGGGTTGAGAATTAGTGGCCCGGCCATTCCGGCTTGCGGTGATGATTTCATGCAGTCCAATAACGTCGCCAGGGCATCTTTATCAATAAGACAGTCCGGATTCAGAAAAAGCAGATAATCGTTTTTTCCGGCAGCGGCGATGGCGATATTACAGGCCTTGGCAAAACCAAGATTTGCTTTATTGTAAATGCTTATAAGACGTGATTGTGAATTAGTAAGGCTCTCTAACTCATCCATACTGTGATCTCTAGAACCGTTATCGATGACAAACACTTTGGCAACAACCGCCGAGCATAACAGCGAGTTTACAGCCTCATTCAATAGATGACCGGCGTTGTAGTTGACAATAATAGCGGATACACAAGACATCTATATATACCTTCGCTTGCTTCTGAACAAAAGAGGGAAAAAACTTTTATCCAGCACCTGCCAAATTTCACCTACGGAAGCGCGACGGTTTCCCTGAATATCACGCCGCTTCTTCCACATACGGGGAATACCGCAGAATGCGTTCCATTTTGCCTTCAAGATTACCGCACCTTGTCCCAACAGAAAAAACAAGATAATGGTTACAAGATTGAGGGCGATGTGCGCAGGAAGCAGTAGCCAAAAAAGCGCGCCCGGCATATTCTTCATATACGTCCAAACCAGATTCCGTTGACCATGATAAACAGCAAAATCACCGTGCCGCCCTCCTGTTGTTGCGGATCCAACATGATATGCCACCGCATTCGGAACCAGCAACCAGCAATGACCGGCCAAACGCAGCCGGAAGCCAAGATCGACATCCTCGAAATAGCAAAAGAAGTCTTCGTCAAATCCGCCCACCGCTTCCAATGCATCGCGCCGATGAAGTGTTGCCGCCGCGCAGGGAGAAAATATCTCTCTGGGTTCAATTGCACCCTGTGATATGGGTTGACCATGTCCTTCCCGCCAAGCCATCCCACTTGCATGCATCGTATCCCCATCGCCGTCAAGTATTTCATGATTTGCAGCCTGCACATGACAAGATGTAAAAAATGAATCGGGATGAGCTTTTGCAGCAGAAAGCATTTTGTTTCACCAATCTGGTTCCAGAAACGCAGCCGGGTTTACTAGAGCTATTCATTTGCATCCTGATGTCTTTAGCAGGGCGGGTGATTTAAAATTGACGATTAGAATAGCAATACTTTTTTTCACGAAAAACCTACCTATTAAATCAAGTTTTTATCCGTGACTTCATAGTTTAAATCATGCAGCCATTACGTCATTGTAAAATATTTTCACAGTATCCAAAGAATAGGTGTCGAGATCGAAACCGACCAAGGACAATTTCTTGAGAATATCGTTGGTAACGGTGATCACCTGGCAACCAATCTCATCTGCCTGGAAGATATTGAGCAATTCGCGAGTGTGGGCGATCATTTATGAAATATCCGGGCTAGTTTTCACGCTTTGGATGCTATAGTGCTGAGCTAAAACCATGCTTTTCAACGATTGTTCGCTGTTTGCGATCATGTCAATGTATTGGGTGTTCTGAACGCCCCACAGGGTTGAATGAACTTCTTCGCGATGTCTGACTAAAAATGGAAGTGTCACGACGAATCGAAAATCAGCCTGACTCTCGAGATAGCGATCGATAGTATTGGAGTCTGCATCTAGGTTATCAGGATCCCAAGATGCTAAAAGACGCAGGGCTTTCTCATTGTAGATGTTGCAAACCATGCTGGTCATTTTGTTAATGGTGACGAAGGTAATGTCCTTGAACACATCCACGGAAAGAATTTTCGCATCAGGGTATAGTGAGGCGATGACGCCAGCAAACACATCCCATTTGCCAGTTCTGGCATCGAGAAATTCATGCACAACAGCCATCTTGACTTCGAAATCAGGAGGCAACAGAACATCGTCTTCCATGACGTTAAGTTGACTCTTGCCTTGCTTCATCGCGTGCTGAGCGAGTGTCCTGTAACTCAGGCCACACCCTATCCACCCTGGACGTCGGCGTATCCCATCGAACACCATGCAGCCAGCTGGTCGCTCCGTCTCGAAAATACGTCTACGGGCAATTATTTCAGGCAAAGAAAGCGCAACGCGGTCAGCGAGATTTGGTAGAGGCAGGCTCATGTGATTTACATGCGAAGTCGGGAGAAAACCCATTGCAACCAAGAAGCGATCGAACATAAATGCAAAGCGCTGCACACTTAGCTCTACAGACTCCGCAATCTTCTCTGTCGGTACAGGATATTCCAGCGCAGCCTTGACGGCATTTAACATGGCAGGAATTGATCCTTGCTCAAAAAACCGCACGGCACCAACCAGTTCAGGATAATCTTCCTGATCTTGTGCTGTCTCAGACACCACAGGCACACCTAGTGTCAGGCACTCCTGAATGCGAGGCATCTCTAGCAACGCGTTCTCGTAATAATGCAGGTTAATGACCAACCGCGCCTGCTTGATGATCTCCAACATGTCGTGACTGAAAACCTCGTTCACTACTCGCACGTTGAAGTGCTGCCTTAAGGTATCGAGCATTTCTCGACGGCGCGGGGAACTATTGCTATCACCATAAAACAAAATGTCACAGATTTTCTCGGAGGTGCGTATTGAATCACCATAGTTCGCCGATGCGCCAACAGGAAGGTAGTGCACATGCGGGTAAGCAACTCCCTTACTTGCCATGAAATCAAGATTTACGAGGGCATATTCCAACACAGCAAGTGAGCTCTCTAACGTCTCAAGATAAGCATCCGTCCACCAACGCGAACTCACGGACTGCTCCATCTGAAAGACGATGCGCTTATCCCGTGGCGGAAGTTTTTTAAACATCTGCGGGCATATCACCACATACCAATCATGGTGAAAGCCTGCTGGAGCTTTAGTCATAATATCGACTTTCCAGCCATGCCCTCGCAAACGGTCCGCAATAAGGTGTGCGATGAATAAAGAGTGCTGCGTTGCCATGATGCCCCAGCACGTCAGATCATGGGGCTTAACAGAAGTGATTTGAATGCTAGCGATGACCGTATCTTGTTTACGTGCCCTGATTCGCTTGATCAGACCATCGAAATCCCCTCGTATTACATAACCAGCCGCATTGCGTGCTTGACGCATTGTTTTTGCAACACGCTTCGTACGTATTCCCGTGAAGGGCGCGATCGCTGTTTTCAATTCACCTCTCAGCACCCGGCCAAGAAACCGTAGCGGCTTAGTTAAACGCCAAGAATTGCTATTTATAATCAGGCTGGCAAGTGTCACCGCTTGGTTGAGGCTGGCAGCGTGCTGCTTTAGTTCGTTTAACTCATAACGTTCCAATTGCCGTGAACCCAACGCGGTAAAGTAGTTTATCAAGTGAAGCTTTTCGGGGGAATCGGGTTGCAGCCATTCCAGCCTCTTATCATCTGGCGCGTTATTTAGTTGCAATATTCCAAGCCCTTGAGAATGTGAAAACTCCAAATTATTCGGGTAACGCGCTTGCAGTTCTTCCCACAGCTTCCAAACACCAAAATTTTTCTTACGAACATTGGTGTCGTGAAATATAACCACTGCACCGGGCGCTAATTTTGGCAGCCAAGTTTCAAAATCATGGCGAACTGCTACATAGGTATGTAGCCCATCAATGTGCAACAGTTCTATGGATTCAGCCGCAAAATAGGCCACTGCATCATCAAACAGCATCCGTAGCAGCCTGGAGAATCCGGCATAATGTTCCTGATTATGCGCGTTAACTTTGGCGAAAATCTCTTCGCCATATTTCTCGGCATGTTCATCGCCTTGCCATGTATCAACGGCATAACATTTTGTTGAAATGCCTGCTTCGATAACTGATTGGCAGAACGAAAAATAGGAATTTCCACTATGCGTGCCAAGCTCAACAAATATCTTTGGTGAAAGCTCTTGGATCACCCACGCTGCAAAAGGCAAATGCCCCACCCATGCATCCGGATATTGAAGTGAGTCCGGTGTAAATGATGCTGCTGTAATTAAACTGTTTGGGTTCATGGTAGCGAGACCTTTACACAACTAACCATCGCTCCCAACCAATTTGCAGTTTCTTTCGGTACTGATTTATCTCTCTTTAATTCCATGGATCATAATCGCTCCATTAAACGAATGGAAAAAGTCATATATCGCTGGCTTTGCCGGGGTATACGATTCCTTTTTCACCGAGAACCACTTACCCCTGTGTGTGATTTGCCAAATAAAACCCGTACACCTTTTTTTCTTTGTTAGATCAGAAATAGGCGCATATAAAACGACTTGGCAAGTTTTGTCGCCTCCCTCCAATAGCGTTTGGTTTGTGACATCGGATTCGTCGACCACCGCCTGGCTTCCCGCAACGGAAGCGTCATCTTCCATGAATTGCTTGAGGTGATTTGGGTGATCTGCCCGTCACGTTCGACCACCGCTTGGTTGAGACTGGCGATCTGCCTTTCGCGCTCTGCAATCTCGGCATCTCTTCTCTCAAATTCACCCTGCAGTGCATCGGCCAGGAAATCAACACTGAATAATGCCTGCACGCTGTGACTCGTCTCAATTTTTGTGCCTTTTATTTGTTTTAAGCGAGATTCAATTTTCCCGGAGTAGTTCCCCGGATTAAAATTCTTTAATACATATTCCTTTGCAGCTTGCACTCTTTGTCTCGTTTTGTCGGGGTGATCCATCACAAATAATAACTTTTCAACTAGACTATGCTCATCCGCGCATTTATAGGCCAAACCGTGTTTTTTATTGGTAAAGATTTCCTTTGGACCTCCCGAATCAGAATAAACAATGGGCTTATCTAACAATATTGCTTCAAATAGTGTTCTTCCAAGAGCCTCGCTTCTGGAACACGAAACGACAATATCCATTTCCTTCATATGTTTAATCGGGTCGTTAACAAAATCTTTGATAATAAAATTTTCTTTATATGCACTGACGCTGATGAAGTCTTTAATAAACGCTAAATAATGTGGGACTGAATGTCCGATAATATAAACTTTTATCTTAAGCCCTCTTTTCATCAGCTCAATGCCGGCCCGCACGATATCTTCCTGTCCTTTCCCTTCATAGATCGTTCCAAAAATCGCTATTTTTATCTCGGATCTATTCTTATAATCATAATTTTGCGGTGTGATATCAAGATCGTTATCCAACACTAGCCGGACGCTTCTGTACACAACTTCAATCTTATTATCTTTATCACTTATCCCCTTGAAAACTACGTTCTTGACCGATTTCGTAATGCTAAACACTGCCTTACTGCTGTCATATAAAGCCTTGATACTCTCTCGGAAACCAAAATAAAATTTAAAATGAAGGTCGAGTTCGCCGTATTCACAGACTGAAAGCACGTGCGGAATCGACAGAATTTCAGCGCACAACGCGCCCCAAGGCGCGACAATCGTCTGTGTATAAATAATGTCAGGCCTTAGCCGCTGCAGAATCGGCATGGCTCCAGTAACCGTGGCCATCATCGACTGGGCAAGTTGAAGTTTTTGCGTCTTTTCGTTGAAAGAACTATTGCCGTCTGCCCACCAGTGTATGTATTCTGGTAACACATACACAGCCGCTCCTTTATCAAGAAGGACATCTTTTAGTGGTCCGTCAGACGGCAATAGAACAGAGCACAGTACGGAGTCATTACACAAATCCTCCACTAAATCGGCTAAACTTCTTTCCGCACCTGCCAGAATTGCACTATGGGAAAAAAAAGCAACCGATAAGGATTTTTCTTTTTTAACGCAAAGCGCGTTAAAAAAAGGATGTTCTGTCTCTAATTTGTATAAATTATCCGCTACATTGAGAGGATAATATTTGCTTTCCCGATCATCTATACCGTAAACGCTGAAGCCTTTTGCTGCTAAATATTCTGTCACCTCTTCACAACTAGTCCCAGCTAGCTTGAACAACTTCGGATTCATTTCCAATAAAATTGTGACAGCGTCACATTTTTTTAAGGTTGCCGATAGTCCCTTCAGCACCTCCATTTCATTTCCTTCTGTATCCGTCTTGATAAAAAGGCTTTTATACTGCTCATTTTTTAGGAGATCATCCAAACTTACAGAGCGTACTTCTAGTTGTTCTAATGTAGCGGCATTGGGGGGGGGGAGAACACTGCTGTTATCTGATGCCTTGGATTTGTAAAGCTTAATTTTTCCTGAGCTGGACGAAACAGCGGAATTAATGCACTTTGCGCGTGCCGTACCGATATTATTGTGAATAACGTTTTTGTTTAAAACCTTGAAATTTTCCGCTATCGGTTCAACGGCAATAATTCTGATATCTTTTTTTGCCTTAGCCGCAAGCAGGGAATAATAGCCGTCCCTAGCACCAACGTCGACAAATAGATCGCATTTCTTTACAAAGTTTCTAAGAATCCGGTTGGAAAATTTATTGTAATCTTGAGCTTGGCTTCGCATAATTTTCTTATGGTTTTATAATCATTGTATTCCAAAATGATTTCAGAAACGGCCCAAAACCGAAAAATACTTTTTTTCTTCTACATTTCAAACTATTAATTGCATTTTGATAATGATATCTTTCCGAATTATCAAATAGTATCCAGCCGCCCTTATTAACTTTTTTAAGAGATATTGATAGGCACATTGGGCGACACCTCCCATCTATTACAACCAGATCAAAATAGTTATCAGGATACCTTTCAATCGTCCTCACATACTTTTCAAAACTATAATTTTGATACTCGCTAAATGTTTTTGAAATATATTCTGTTAATCTTGCTTGATTATCAATAAATTCTGGTTCTTGCAGATACACTTTAGCGTTATGTCTTTTTTCTAAGCGTCTTACAATTTTATCATACCAATTTTTATTGTGTTCTACTGAAACCAATTCTGCTACTGAATCTGCATAAAATAATGTTGACCCTCCTGTACCGTATTCAAAAACTTTCATATGTTTTTTAACATAACTCTTAACCCAGTTTATTCCTCCATAATTATACCATGGCAAGCATAAGTCAATTGCGGACCAATTCTTATATATAGATAAAGTTTTCCACCAATGATACACATATTTTAACCAGTTAATATGGAAGAGAAAGAAAACCAGAATTCTACTAAACGACATATCATATCCAGCTGCAGAAATAGGTCGCTTTTTATAGTCTAATAAGCCGGTATCTTTATCTTGTATCATTTACTTCCTTAATTATTGCAAAAAAACTCCGTCAAAATTTATCAAATCGACGTGGCCAGAAGCCTATTAACCGCACATTGATCAACAACAAGAACTCACATCAACAGAACAATGATTTAGCTTAAATAACACAGCCTGGCGCTGCAATAGACTCATGCTGTTAAACTGAAACTCATACGCATCTGCTATATACTGATGACGAATATGAGTTTGCATTGTGCCATCATTAACGCCAAGTGCAACGAAATAGGTCCCGTTTTCTATTTCAGGAAAGAGAAAAGAAAAATTTACTAAAACAGTATCACCTGCGTCTATTCTAGCCATTTCTTGCCCCAAAACATGATTATTGGAACCTATTATTCTTAAACCTTTAATGTTAATAATATGGAAACCGACATAAGGGTTGTCAATCATTACTTTTGCATTTACGCGAAAAACAATCTTCACGTTTTTTGGTCCATCAAGCAATGTAATTCTCTTATTATCTTCCGTAAAAAAGCCTACTGCATCAACGGTTGCGCCTCCCTCGCCGGTTATACAAGCATTGACCGGCACAGGAACTAAATCATACTCATTCCCCTTATTTTTCAATGCATCAGTCATTGCAACAATCGCTTGCTGCAGTCCCGTATCATGCACCATCCACGCATGGTATTCTTCCACTACATTTTTTGATATTCCTGACTTGCGAATCATACCATTGTCCAGCCATATAGCTCTGTTGCACAGACGAACAACATCGCTTGTAGAATGTGAAACAAAAAGGATCGTTTTATTCTTTTCGCGAAATTCTTCAAACTTTCGATGACACTTTAATTGAAATCGTATATCCCCGACACTCAGCGCTTCATCTACAATCAATATGTCCGGATCAACCGTTACTGCTACTGCAAACGCCAATCTCACAAACATCCCTGACGAATATGTCTTTATTGGCTGTTCAATGAACTCGCCAATATCGGCAAAGGAAGCTATATCATCAAAGCGATTGTCGATCTCATCCCTGCTCAACCCCAAGAGTGCGGCGTTCATGTATACGTTTTCGCGGCCGGTGAACTCCGGGTTGAATCCGGAGCCCAGTTCCAACAAAGCTGATATGCGACCGTTAGTCTCTACTTTACCAATAGTTGGAGTCAGTATGCCGCAGATAGATTGCAGTATAGTAGATTTGCCCGAACCATTGCGTCCGATTATGCCCACCGTCTCGCCTTTCTTTACTTCAAAAGAGACATCCTTAAGCGCCCAGAACTCGCGGAAATATTGTTTGGGAGACTGTCCGAAAAGCCTTTGCAAACGGGGAGCAACAAATTGCTTGAGCCGGTCACGAGGGGTATCGTAAATCTGGTAACATTTGCCCAGATTGCTGATACGTATAGCAATATCATTAGAGGACATCGGCAAATCCTTTTCGTGTCTTCTGGAACCAGGCATAGCCTGCCCAGGCCACACCCAAAGCCACAAGACTATAGATGCCCAGCCCCACCCAATCGGGCAGATGCCCCCAGATCAGTACTTCTCGTGCCTGTTCAATAATGAAGGTGAGCGGGTTGGCCATGATCCACGGACGCAATGCTACCGGCAACGCTTTCACCGGGTAAAAGATGGGGGAGAAAAACAACATTATCATAGTGATGATGCTTGTGGTTTGCCCTAAATCACGAAGGAATACACCGAGGGATGCCAGCATCCAGGCAACGCCAAGAGTAAGGATAATGAGTGGCAATAGCACAAATGGAATGAATATTGCCGTCCAATTCAGGTAACCGTTAAATAGTACAAAAGCAACCATGAGTATACCAAGACTTACGAGGCTGTGGAACAGGGCTGCACCGATAGCAACTGAAGGCAAAATATCAAGCGGGAAAACCACTTTTTTAACAAAATTCACGTTAGCGGTAATCAGTACGGGTGCGCGGTTGATTACTTCAGCAAAAAGGCCATGAACGATCATGCCCACAAACAACACAATGGCGAACTGAGTTTTGGGCTCATCTGTATTGCCACCCCAGCGGGACTTGAAAACAACGGAGAACACAAATGTATAGATGGTAAGCATGATCAAGGGATTCAGGAAAGACCACAAAATCCCCAAGACTGAGCCCTTGTAGCGACCGACTACTTCGCGCTTGGTCATTTGCACGATGAGTTGGCGGTTGCGCCAGAGACTACGCAACAAGGACAAAGGCGACGTTGGTTGCACTGCATGAGGATTCACTTGCACTCGATCACCTCTGTATAATATTTTAGTGTGGTCATATTATTATCAAGTATTGTTTCTACAGCATCTTGCACTTTGTTCGCAGATAACTTTTCCAGGCATTCACTTTGGCCGCTTCCATTACAACCTTTTTGATGACAGGGCGAACAATCCATATCCGGCAGAACAACGTGATTTCTATCTCCTGGCGGCGCCCAATCGCGCCAGTCGGACGGCCCGTAAATAGTCAAAGTCGGGGTGCCGACTGCCGCCGCTATTTGCGGAGCGGCGCTGTCCACGCCTATATGCAGCCGGCTCAGTTGCAGAAGCGCCGGCATTTCCCTCAGCGTTGTTCTTCCGGCAAAATTAAAGACGGGCGAACAGACAGCCGAGACAAACCTTTCAGCGCGTTTACTCTCTTCCGTCGATCCTACTACTATTGTTGGCATTGTATATTTTTGCCAGATAAATTGAGCCAGTTCACTCCACTTGGCCATGCTCCATTCTTTATAAGCCCAGCGTGAAAAAGGGTTGATAGTTATAAATCTTCGCTGGATTTCAATTTTTTCCGCGTCTATTAACTCTATGATTTTATCTTTAATTTTTTGTGAAACAAATATTTTGGGAATAGTAGTTGTTTCTTTTATTCCTAATCCTCTGATAATTTTTAACGATTGTTCAGCCGCTCCGAATACTCTTTCCTTCTGAGGAGGCGGATCAACTAGATGGGTAAAAGCTCTATTGCGACAGGTCCATCCCGGATAATATAATGCGGCTCTCATTCTCGCTCCACTTAAGAAAGAAATAAAAGCCCCGCGATCATCAGCGCGCAGGTCAAAGAGCAAATCGAATCTTTCTCGCCGCAGACTGAGCAATAATTGCAGTTGTCTTAAAATACTTTCTTTGCCGATCTGGAATACTTTACCGACTGATGAGTCATCCAGGAGTAAATCACAAAAGGGATTTCTGGTTAAAACGGAAAGCTCAGCATTGGGAAACGCGTCTTTTAACGCCTGAAATGTCGGAATCGCCCAGACGACATCACCTATATCGCCTAATTGAATAATTAATATTTTCTTGATGGGAATATTTATTTTATGCTGAGCGCAAATTAACATTTTACAGTTTCAAGGGGAGGGAATAATATCATTAAATTTGTTGTTTTCTTAAGCCTTAAAGGACAGCTTCATTTTCCTGCGGTGTGTATTCGGGAACTATTTCTTTGAGTATTTTCTTAATAGCACGGGAATCATGGCGGAGAGCGTCTTTCATCAGTTCAGCAATTTTATTTCCCAGTATATCCCTTGATTCTTGTAAATCTTTTGCGCCGTTGAAAGGCCTATTGGACCGAAGCACCATAACTTTTTCATGGCCGGTCGGCAAAATGTCTTCTTCAACAGTGATGAGTTCTTCATACAATTTTTCCCCATCCCGTAAACCGGTAAAGACAATTTTAATATCCATATCCGGTTCTTTCCCTGAAAGACGGATTAGGTCGCGTGCCATATCAGCTATCTTAACCGGTGTCCCCATTCTTAGAATGAAGACTTCTCCTCCTTCGCCCATGGTTCCCGCCTGCAGGATCATCTGCGACGCCTCGTGAATAGTCATAAAGTAGCGATTGACATCCGGATGCGTAACGGTCACGGGACCTCCTTGTTCGATTTGCCGCCGGAACACAGGAATTACGGAACCGGATGAACCCACGACATTGCCGAATCGAACAGCCATGAAACGTGTTCCGTTTCCCTGCAAAGATTGCATAATCAGTTCCGCAACCCGCTTACTGGCGCCCATTACATTTGTAGGACGCACAGCCTTATCCGTTGAAACCAGTACAAATCTTTCTACGTGATGTTTGATTGATGTTTCCATAGCAACGCGGCTACCAATGATATTATTGAAGACCGCTTCCCAGGGATTTTTCTCCATCATGGGCACATGTTTATAAGCAGCAGCGTGGAAAACAACCTGAGGCTTGAATTTTTTAAAAACGTCTTCCATTAATTTTTTGTCTTGAACATGCCCGAGCACCGCTTCAGATTTGCGGTAGTATTTTTCATTTTGTATTTCCATTTGAATATTAAACAGATTTATTTCACTGGCATCAAGCAAGATAATGGAATGGGGTTGGAATTTTATCACCTGCCGGCATAGTTCCGAGCCAATCGATCCGCCACAGCCGGTAATTAAAACCGTTTTATCATCAAGGTAATTACGAATATCTTTAATATTCAAGTGCACCAGAGGCCGCCCCAAAAGGTCTTCGTAATTAATATCTCTGAGCACCTTGATACTGACCCTGCCGTCAATGAGCTCGCCAATTCCCGGCAATATTTTATAGGAAACATTGCAATTCCTGCAAGCTTCGACAATATTCCTAATTTGATCGCCGCTGGCGGAAGGAATGGCGATAAGTATTTCCTGAACATCTTTTTTTTCGAGAATCTTTACGATTTTTTCAACATTGCCGAGAACGCGTATGCCATGAATTGATCTTCCTTGTTTTTTGGGATCGTCATCGATGAATCCGACAACTTTGTAATGTAATTGGTAGTTTTCAAAAATTTCCCGCAATATTTTTTCACCGGCAGCGCCCGCTCCGATAATCAACACCTTCTTTAAGATCATTTTGGAAAGCGGACTTTGGATGATTTTAGGACTGACGTAAGCGGCATAGTAGGAACGAATAATTATACGCACTCCACCGGTAAGCAAAAACGTAAAGAAACCATCAGCGATAAAAATAACGCGGGAATAGCCTTCAAAGCGGCTGACATACAAAATTATGGCCAGGATTAATAAAGTGGATAAAAGACAAGCCTTGGTTAAAAGCCAGAAATCGCTGATGCTGGTATAACGCCACATGCCGCGGTAGAGCCCGAAGGAAAAAAATATAATTAACTTCAGGGGAACAATCCAGATGATCAGGTTTTGAATTTGCTTAATGTATGCATAACCAAAAGAAAGCTCAAAGCGAAATAGATAAGCCAACACTATAGCAAACACGAAGATTAAGGCGTCGCTCAAAATCATTATGTAAAAATTGGGGTTCTTTAGTTGTGGATGCAATTTCATATTAATGAGCAACGCCTTCCTTTTTAATCACTTGGAAAAAGGTTTTCCATAAAATTTTCAGGTCGAAGAAGAAAGATTGATTTTTTAGATAATGTTCATCATACAACACTTTAATGGGGATTGGAATATCATCTCTACCGTTGATTTGTGCCCATCCGGTAATACCCGGTAGAAGTTTGGAAATTTCTTTTTCCATTCTTAATTTTATCAAATCATCTTGATTGAAAAGAGCCGGACGTGGCCCTACAAAGCTCATATCACCTCTGAGTATGCTCCAAAGTTGAGGCAATTCATCAAGACTAGTCCTGCGCAAGAATGACCCAACCGGCGTTAAATAATTCTCAACATTTTGTATAAGATGCGTTGCTACTGCCGGGGTATCTATGCTCATTGTGCGAAATTTAGGCATGGAAAATATTTGATTGTTTTTACCCACTCGGTCCGACCAGTGAATAGAAGGTCCCGGCGAAGTAAGTTTTATCGCGATTGCTATGACAGCAACAGGTAAAGCCATTATGACCATCAAAATTAAAGCCATCGAAAAATCAAAAAAACACTTCATTTATTTTCATACCATCCTGAAGATGCACAGCTACAGACATGATTGCATTCAAAACAACTTATTTTTTATACATGCTGGTGTTTGATTGTTATTGATTAGCGACAAATAAAAAAATATTTTAATAATTCAGCCATCTTTATTTCAATCTTTGCCATAATTGACCGGCGATTTCTTTTAAGGCAATTGAGGTTTTATAAAGATCTTCCGACTGCGGCATATATTTGACAACAGAGTTCCCCGCAAACGATGAATAAAAATAAGTGGCCACAAGCGGCGACACATTATTAAAATATTTTTTAAATTCCCTTTCGCTGCGTTTCATGTGATAGGCCGAGGTAACGATTCCGACAGAAATATTTTTATTAGCAAACATTTTACTTAGCTCGGCGGCATTTTGCCAGGTGTTCATAGATTTATCTTCTATTCTGATTTTTTCTTTGGGCACTCCTAACTTTTCCGCCAATCGCGCCATTACCAGCGCTTCTGAAATTTTGCCGGTCCCCTTTCCCGAACAGACGAAATATTTTACCCCATTTTTATTATAAACTTCCACGGCATGAAGAATCCTGACGGCCGTTATCTCTGTGAGGAAAGTATTTTTTAAGGCGTTGATGTCTTTCGATCCTCCGCCTAAAACAACTATTACATCGGTATTTTGTTCTAGAATAGATGAGTTGTTAATATAATCTTTTTCTAAATAATGGCAAAGGAAATTGGCCGTAGGAAAAATGCTTACTGCATAAAGTAAAATAATCGATAACAATAGAATCAAAGCGCCGGTTTTTTTCTTGCTCGCGGCAACGCAGACAAAAAAAGCTATGAGCAGTAAGACAAACACAATAAAAACAGGATCAAGAAATCCCTTGAGAACAGTATAAACTTCTTCCATTAGGTCTTATATCTCCTTTGAATTTTTATAAAAATACGCACATTTATCACGCCCACGAAGGCGGAAGTTAAGTATTATTCAATATTTATGTCTTCCCGCTGGAATTTACCCCCTTGAACATGGAGTGGGAATGACAGAAATTCTCTTTTTTCAAAGCCTTCGTTCTTCTTACAGCTCCGCCCTCTCAGTTACATAAAATAAAATAACGTAACCTCCCGAAGAGAATAGTAATTATTACTAAAATCATATCCTGCTGTCAACGCATTAATTCGCCAGTTTTTATGCTGCCGCACATTATATTTTCTTAATATACCAACAAATTAGTTGAGAATAGACGGCTAATTTTTGCGTTAATTTTTTAGCTAAACCTAAAGTCATAGCAACAGCCACAAAACTAAACATCCAGTTAATTAGTAACCGCAAGAAAACTACGCCGCTGGCCAGATAATAATAAAGAGGGTTGTGCCATTTGCGCAAAAACTGGGAACGGGCACGGTAAAATTCAATCCTTGATCCGATATTATGGCCAATGCTTTGTCCCTGTAAATGATAAATGAAGGCATCGGGCACCTGATAAATACCCCAACTGGCACGTCTCAGAGTATAGGCTAGATCGGTTTCTTCAAAAAAGAAAAAGTAGCGATCATCAAAAAAACCGACCTCATCTAATGCTTTTTTGCGAATCAGCATGCAAGCGCCTATCGCTGAATCAACTTCCAGGGGTTCCTTGTGTTCATACCTTTTGCTGGGGAAACGCAGAGGGAACAAATATTCAAGAAGTGAGGTGTTGATGGTGATAGTTAGCAGGGAGGGAAATGCCGCGACGGAGTTTTGCTTACTCCCGTCAGCGTGTAAAAGCTGTCCGCAAACAATTGCCGCCTCTCGATGCTGTTCGCAAAATATCCACAACTTGTGTACCGCGTTAGGGGTAAGTATCGCGTCCGTGTTTAAAAGCAGAGCGTATTTGCCCTTCATAACGGCAAATCCCTGATTATTGGCGACGCCGAAGCCCTTATTCTCTTGATTAGAAATTTTTACGACTTGAGGATATTTTTTTTCCAAAAAAGAGAGCGAACCATCGGAAGAAGCGTTGTCAACAATTATAATCTCAAACGCAAGATTACCCATAGTCCGGTAAACTGAATCCAGGCAGCTTTGCAGAAGATCTTTCGTATTCCAGTTGATGATAATTACAGAGATGTCCATTTTAGTGGATTGATCGTTGCTTGCGCGGTCATTCATTTATTTTTTCCCGGCCTCGGTTGATTCTTACCAATTCGCTCAATTTCGCGTATTTGAAAAATTTATTGACGGAATCGGTGACGGCCAGGGTAAGCCCCTGTTTGCCGTCAAGCAGCCCCAACCTTAAAAAATAATTTTGGATAAATGTAAAAAAAGCGCGGGTAAAAGCTGAGAAAATAGACGAACTTTTACCTTCCTTATAAGATTCATAAGCCCCCATCGTTGAGTATTTATCAATTTTCTGAAGGATTTTGGTCAACGAGCTTTCCGTGAAATGTTCGATGGGAAAAGCCAACGCGCCTACAACACCCTCAACTTCTACCGCTTCATGAACAGTTGCCGAGGTTATTCGGCCGGCATCTTTCTGAAAAAGACGCACGATTCTGTCCGGCCACCAGCCCGCGTGTTTGATCCAGCGTTCCTGAAAATAATTTTTACGGGGAAAGCTGAATCCCGCTTCGGGCGTTTGCGGATCAGTTACAATTTTTTTTATGATTTCGGCCGTTTGGGACGGAATGCGTTCATCGGCATCCAGAACTAATATCCAGGGCAGACGGCATTTTTTTATCGCTGATTGTTTCTGCGGGCCAAATCCCCGCCACTCTTCAGAGTAAATCTCGCAACCAAACTCAGCGACAATTTCCAGGGTCTTATCGGTGCTCCCCGAGTCGATAATGATAATCTGGCCGGCAAAGGAAACGCTTTCCAGGCATGCCCGAATATTTTCTTCTTCGTTTCTGGTTATGATAGCAACGGAAAGAGGAACTTTTTCCATAAAAATTCTCTTTGCTTTAAATTGACGTATTAATATTGTTGATGGATAGGCGCTTTATGAATCCGCATTATATCGGCATCAACCTCTACTACCCAATCGCGGCGCTTTGAGGCTACAAGTTTTTTTACCTCGTCTAAAGTGGGATAGTTGTTTTGCTTTGTAAAATAGCGTGCGTCATCGATAAGGATCACATGATCAGTACAAGAATGCTCCAAGAGCGCTTTTAACTCTTTGGCTATGGGCGTTTCGCCGTTATAATGGGCATCCAACCAAAATAAACAGGGTTCGTTTATATTGGCCATGACTTCAGCCAGTAATTTTCCGCTGTCGCCCTGAAGAATTTTAACATGTGGATTAGAAGAAAATTTATTTTTTGCGCGTTGGGCCAATTCCGGATCGAGCTCGACAGAAATGATTTTGGGAAAAATATTCAATACGGCGTCGATCATTTCGCCCATATTGGTGCCGGTTTCAATGAAAACGCGCGGCCCAAATTTTGCCGCATAATATTTATTGATCTTCTGTTTAACGGCATGCGGCGCCGGAATCGGGCGCCCTTTTAGTTTCCATAGTAACACCTTTTTACGGGCGCTGAGCGCTTCTTTTATTTTCTTGTGGGTTTTATAAATAATATTTTTTTTGTTGATCATTCTTTCAACCTCTCCATACCTGTTTATATTTGCTTGACCGGAGATTTTCTTTATAATAAGCATAAATTTAGAGATGATGCAAACCATTATCACCTTTTTTAAATTATTTTTAAAGAACGATAATCCTATGGGAACAAAATGAGAAGGATAGAAAATATACTCAAAACATTTTCCTCAATTACGCATGCAAACGGAGGTAAATCTGAAATATTTTTCAGTGTTTTGAATTTTGCAATCCCGGTTCTCATGGGCACCTATATTTTTTTAAATCCCATACCTCTCTCCGCCGTAAATGAATTTTGTTTTTATCTTTCTCTGGCCGCTTTAATAATACTTATTAGTTTTAAAAAAACTGTCTTTACCTTACGTTCGCCGTTGACTTTACCTTTTATTTTATTTTTTCTTTGGGCTGTTTTCGGCTTGTTCTTTACGCTTGATTTTAAAAACACTCTTCATGATTTGCGCAGTCATTTTTTAGAATATGTCATTGTTTTCTACTTATTGGTCAATTATTTCAATTCTCAAAAAAAATTGGAAATTATTTCCTGGATAGTTATTGCTTCCGCAACCATTTTTTCCATTGGTGCAGTTATTCAATATTATTTTATTGAAGGATTCCCTTTTGACGAAAGATTGGGCTTTACATTCAAAGAGATGCACACAGATTGTATAGGTTTTATTACAGTCTTCGCCATTACTCTTGCCTTCAATAGATTGCAAAATAGCAAAGCAATAACCAATACTCTGCTTTCCGTACTGTGTATTGTTATGCTGTCCATTGCAACATTACTTACTCAATCCCGGGGAACTTTGATCGGTTTGTTTGTATCGCTGGTTATTTTATGCTTCAGCAACAGAAAAATTATTATTATTGTTATTGCAGTTTTATTTCTCGCGTTCTTTGTGCCGGGCTTGCAGGATAGATTTGATTATAAAAATATTATGCACGATGAAAGAGTTAAAATTAACCGTCTTACAATGGAGGTAATTAAAACACATCCAATTGCAGGCATAGGCTTCGGCATGCAGATTTATGGTAATCCAAATCTTGTTGATTTAGAAAAATTGAACAGTCACTTACCCGTTGAATACCGGAAGGAGAGAATTGTCACAGCCCCTCACAACACCATCTTGGATATAACGGTAAGGACCGGAATCATTGGACTTGTTTTATTTTTAAATATACTGCTTGTTTCGTTTCTGTTGCTCTGGAAAACATTCAAAATGACAAAAAGTCAATATTTCAGATCAGGGGCAATATGCCTTTTCGCCTGCTTCATGTCTTTTTTGATTCCGGCATTGTTTGCGGATACCACTTTTGGTCCGCGGGCAGTTGTCTTTTATACAATACTGGCAATGATAACGATAGTGTGGAATCTTGCCCAAAAAGAGAAAAAGAATGAAGACACCGCATCAACTAGAATGGTTAATATAATAGATTGATTTATAAATGACGCCATGCCCACAACATACCGACTGGTCTCCGCCGGGTTGAAAATCCTTGCTGTCTAAAAAAAATTTCCAAAGCTTCAATGTTTTGGTTTTCTTTTTCTCCGCGATGGACTTCCATGGCTATTTGATCGATTCGCCGCAAATAGTCCGGTGGGCAATTATATAAAATATCGTACTCCGCGCCTTCACAATCCATTTTCAAAAGATCGCATTTCTCGATAGCGTTTTCATCTATTATTTCTTTTAAGGTTACGCAGGGAACGCTAAGAGATTCTCCCTTGTTTTCCTTGGAAGCAAGCATAGTGGCACTGGTGGTGAAAGAATCTGTGGTATCAAAGGTTAAATCAATTTCTCCGGAATGCCCGGCCACTGCCAGAGGGAAACAACTGATTTTACAGGTATCATTCAAATCTCGATGGTGCTTGAGTTGAGCATAATTAACCGGCACCGGTTCGAAGGAAAACAATTTAACTTGCGAAAAAACTGAGGCCGCGAAAAGCGTGAAATAACCGGCATTCGCCCCTATATCAATAATTGTGGAATTAGGTGCAATATCACGTTCCATACCGGCCATGTAACACTCATCCATGAATATTTCTTTGAACGTGTGTAATAGCCTTATAGGCACTTCGGCGATTACGCCGTTGCGGGTTTCAAATATAAGGGTCTTTACATCGGCAAACCCATATTTGTAAGCGAGATAAAGCGGCCAATTTTTAAAAGTTTTAAATAGGCGATAATATCTTTTCATCAAGTCGTCCTTTCATTGATTTGCTCTATAACATATTCTTTGATTTTACAAGAGACGACTCAATAAGCAGGTGAAATATCTTCAGGTTAGGCATATTTATATATATCACCATAAGCGGCGAAAATCATGGTCAACGGTATTCCCGTCGCTTCGCTTTCGGGATCAACCCCACCTTTTGCGGGATCAATTCAACTAGCAGATATTATGGCGCTTCGCTTGTAATATCTGAGTTTCATTGATTCCACTAATGCTTCAAACTATGCTCTGCTTTCTTTCAGCAAGCGTCATTGATTAAAACATGATTTTTTCTTCTTTCTGTGTTAGAGCTATCTGCAAAAAAATAGTAAAGTGATCTTACTTTATGCAAAAAATTGCGGTGGTTATACCTAAATATGGTTTGGTCGGAGGAGCTGAACAATTCGCTTCCGAATTAACTCAAAGGCTTTGTGCCTATAATGAGGATAAATTTCATGTTTTTGCCAATCGCTGGCAGACGTCATCCACCGAGATAAAATTTCATAGAGTTCCTATTATTTCTTTTCCTAAATTTCTAACCACAATCAGCTTTGCTTATTTTATCCGCCGTCAGTTGCGGAAAGATATTTTTTCTTTGGTGCACAGCCACGAAAGGATTTTTGCCGCCGATATATTCACTTTGCATGGTATTCCGCACAGGTATTGGGTACATAATGTGCGCTGGAAAAAAATGAGCCTTTATGATTTAGCCACAGCCTGGGTCGAAAAAAAACTTGTCGAGAAAGGCAATTGCAAAAAGTTTATTGCCGTCTCCAGCCTGACTAAAGATATTTTTTTACAGGAATACCAGATTAATCCTGATAAAGTTGCTGTTATTAACCCCGGTGTGGATTTAAATGATTATACGCAACAGAATAAAGATTCTGTTCGTAACAGTATCCGCCGTGAATTAGGAATTAATATTGCTGATCCGGTAATTTTATTTGTTTCGATGAATTTTGAGATTAAAGGGCTTGATGACGTTTTGTTTTCTCTGGCTAAATTAAAAGCACAAAATCGCAAAATTAAGTTCATTGTTGCTGGTAAAGGAAATATAAAAAAATATACGAAAATGGCCAAAGAAGCCCAAATCAGCGCTGATGTCATTTTTACCGGCCCGGTAAATAAAGAAAAATTAATTAGAATGTATTTAGCCAGCGATCTTTTTATTATGCTCTCCAAATTTGATACATTCGGCATGGTTGTTCTTGAAGCGATGGCGGCGGGCTTGCCGGTAATTATCAGCAGTAATGTCGGGGCTAAAGATTTGGTGCAAGAAGATAAAAATGGATTTATTGTCAGCAATACATCTGACACCGATTATATTGCAACAAAGATTGCTCTGCTGCTCGATGAAAATATCCGCCGGCAAATGGCTGAAGCTGCCTATCAGACGGCAGAGCAAAATACCTGGGACGATGTAACAAAAAAATACGCGGCTATATACGAAAATCTACGGGCAGAACATCGAGGTTAATATTAGAACGCAGGAGCCAGGAGACAGAATACATAATACAGAAGACAGAATAAAAAATGGATATCTCAATCATAATTATTTCTTACAATACCGCTGATTTGCTGCTGGACTGTCTTGCTTCACTGCGAGCGGCATAAGGTGTGGAAAAAAAGTGCCCATCAACCGATTTTGTCGATAATCTTCTGAAGAACGGTGACTCGATTCATTCATGCTGTGTTGACCACTGGTTTTTATCCGGATGTGCTCTCTATTTGACTAATGCGTTATTTAGTAGCGCTTAATAAATTCAAAGGGAATTTCCTGATGCGCACTAATGTTTGAAAAACCATATAAGCTTCGATAATCCATTTGATATCCCTTTAGCCATTGCTCTAACAAATAATTCTGGTGAGTGTTCCCGCATATATTTTTGTTTTCTTTTTGGACCTTATTACATGGAATATTAACAATTTTTGATTTCTTATAACCTACCCCCATCCGAATCAAGAAAAACCGGCGAAACTTTTGCAGTTGATCTTCATATGTATTCGGGGCGGAAAACAGGATTAACTTGGTCATGGCAGCAATTTCTTGTGTGGAAAAAAAGTGCCCATCAACCGACAAAGGATAAGACCAGTCATATATGCCCTGATTCCATTTCCAAAATATTTTGTCCTCGTCGCTGCCAGCACAGGAAATTAATTCCGGCAATGGTTGTTCTTTCTGGACGGGATAGCATTTTTTCAAGTTTAATCCCATTCGTAGTGAGGGAACTATTTTATCTGTATTGAATTTTGCAAAGTCCCTTACATCGAAATTGTTGATAAAAAGCACATCATCTACAAGGAAGAAAACATTTTCTGCCAGCACGGAATCTAATAATGTTATAAGATTATCTCGAAATGAATTATTCGAAGATTGTTTAATAAACAAAAATTTATTTAAAAAGATTGTAATGACTTCCTCATACGCTTTCTGATGCGATGGTGTTGAGGTGTAATACAAAATATGAAGCGGTACGGGTGAAACAACTTTTTCTAAGTAAGAAGACAAAAGGGCATGAAGCTGCAAAGCTCTGTCTTTTGAAAAGACGACACCCTCCGCAGGATGTATACGAGATGGAGGCACTTGCGTAATACGCGACTCATAAAGTTTTGCAAATGCGTCCCTCTCCCATTCATCTTCACTTTTTTGTAGGATGAGGCCAAATCGTTTCAGTAAGAAGTTAATGTTTGAATGGATGAACTTATTCATGATTCTATATCTTCTTAAAGTTAAGAAACTGTTTTATCTTTGATCGCAGTTCATGTTCATGTATGAATCGCCCCATAAATCGTGGTCCTGCAAGATAGAAGTCTCTCTCGCGTCGGCATGCAACGGCAAGACGTGCATTTTCCGGATAAGAAAGGGGACTTGGTATATCTTCGATACCCTTTAATGCAGACGCAAAGACATTAGCCGCCGCCTTATATTTATTACGGCGGTTCGGCTTTGAATAATGTACTAGGGGAGTTTTCCGGAAAATTACAAGTGGTTCAGTCAAATTCCAGATTTCACCGAGGGCGCCGATACGCAACCACAATTCATAGTCCTCGGCTGGCGGCAGGGAAGGCTCTTCATTAAACAATCCTGACTTTTCAACAGCGGTCCTTCGAAACATCACTGAGGAATGGACGAAACAGTTTTGACAAAGTAATTTATTATAAGAGATCTTCCCAAGCTTATTTTTTTTAAAATATAATGGTGAATGATCCCATTCCCTCGTTCCTTCCCAGAAAAAGGCGTTGCACCCCAGCAGTACACAATCGGGATGTCTTTCCAGAAAAGCCACCTGATATTCCAGCTTCTTGGGCAGCCAAAGATCATCATCATCCAGCGACGCAACATATGAAGCCGCCCCTTGTCGAATGCCGCGATTTCGTGGAACCGCGGGATAGCCCGCATGCGTTCCGGGCAGATAGGTAAAACGGTTATCCTCCAGAAAAGGTTTTACGGCTTCATAAGTCTCTTTCGATTCACCGTCTTCTGCAATCCAGCATTTCCAATATGGATAACTCTGATTGGCCACACTCCTCAAGGTTTCTTGCAAAAGGCCGTATCGCTTATATGTCGCTACAATGATATCCACATTCATTTGATTTCAGCCTCCGTTTTCACAACCCTTCTTGTGATCGGGTTATTACAATAGCGCGCCGTGTAAAATTATAAAGCGTTCCTTGATGCTTCAAGCGTATTTTTCATCAGCATGGCGATAGTCATCGGTCCCACACCGCCGGGCACCGGTGTAATATAGGATGCTTTAACTGCTACTTCATCAAAAGCAACGTCTCCGGTAAGTTTGCCGTTTTCCAAACGATTCACACCCACATCAATCACAATAGCGCCTTTCTTGACCATATCTGCCTTAATCATTCGGGCTTTGCCCACGGCGGCGATCAAAACATCGGCGCGACCGGTGACGGTGGAAAGGTTTTTTGTGCGCGAATGGCAAATAGTAACTGTGGCATTTTGAGTCAGAAGCAAAAGCGCTATTGGTTTGCCGACAATATTACTGCGTCCCACAACTACCGCCTCTTTTCCCGTAAGTTCAATGCCCGTACGGCTGATTAACTCCATAATTCCCCTAGGCGTACAAGGAATATATAAAGGATTTCCGGCGACAAGCTCACCCATGTTGTAAGGGTGAAAACCGTCAACATCTTTGCGCGGGTCAATGGCAGCAATGATTTTATCGGGATGGATATGTTTAGGCAGAGGAAGTTGTACCAGGATACCATGAATAAGTTTGTCCGCATTTAATTCCTTGATAATGTTCAAAAGCTTTGTTTCACCTGTATCTGCAGGCAGCCGATACTCACGGGATAAAAAACCGGCTTCAGCGCAGGCCATCGCTTTTCTAGCTATATAGACTTTTGATGCCGGGTCTTCTCCAACGAGAATTACGGCAAGTCCCGGTACCACTCCTGTTTTTTCTTTCAAAACCAGAGCCTCCTTGCTTACCGCTTGGCGAATCTCCTGCGCTATCTTGTTGCCATCAATAATTACGGCCATAAATCCTCTCGTTTACAATATTGCAAAATTTTACCTGCTTGACAGTAAGTACGATTTACTAGGGAGAATCTAAATTTGTTAAATTTATTTTACTTGATATTCCTTAATGATGCTAATTAATTTTTCCACTTCTTCTGGCGGGAGCTTGCCGTTGTAAAGATAGCGGCAGATCCTGTCTTTATCCAAAACAACAATATCGGAAGAGTAATTTTTAAGTCCCCACGCCTTTATTATGCTGTAATCCAAATCAAGCAATATAACCGAGCTGGTCGTTTGCTGTTTGCTTTTTATTACCTGTTTAATAATTAAATTGGGTAATTTGCTGGCTTTGAGATTAGTAATGCATAAGCTCTTATAATTGTTTTTTCTATCCAGCCCATTGTCTTTGAGTAAGGCATCCTCAACATGCTTATTCCAGTTTTTTTTATCAGGATCGTTATAAAAAATAGAAATAACCCGTCCCTGGAATTCTTGTGAATCGAGTGTATAAATTTTCCCCGAATAATCTTGTAGAAAGAAATTGGGAGCCTTTTCGCCGATTTTCAACTCATCAGCCCAGGCGAAAGGGGCGCTCCACAATAAAACAAAAAAAACAACTGTAAAAGCCTTTTTCATTTGATCCTCCTTTTAATCGCCTGTAAGTCAACTTAGAGGTGTAGAGTTTGAGGCAATTTAATATGAGCAGGATGCTGAGTTTATAAAAACCACGGCGGATTATAAGGTAAAACCTCCATACAGGCAAGCAAAAAACTGTTTTTTCCCAACGCGGGCAAATATAGCCCCGGCTTTCATTATCTTGTTGAAAAATAGCCGTTTCTTGTGCTAAGTAAACACGTAAATTTCGCGGAGGTGCAGAGGTTTTGGGAAAAATTAATTTAGCGTTATTACTGGAAGAAGCTGCCCGCAATTATACCGACCGAACGGTTCTGATCTTTGAGAATCAACGTATTAATTATGATCAGTTGAATCGTGCCGTCAACGCGGTCGCGCATTTACTAAGTAAAACAGGTGTGGGGAAGGGCGATAAAGTTGCTCTGATGCTTCCTAACATTCCTGAATTTTTTTACTGTTATTTTGCCGTGGTAAAACTGGGTGCTGTCGCTGTTCCTTTGAATACTTCTTCTACGCCTTATGAACTGAGCTATCTCTTGGAAAACAGCGATGCCAAAGTATTAATGACAATCGAATCGGCACGAAAAAGGTATGAAGAAATTCAAAATAAGCTCTCCATGTGCCGAAACTTAGTTACAATTGATTCTCCCGATGAAAATTCTCCTTTTAGGATGGCCTTGAAAGCCGGAGATTTTTCCAATCCGGGGGAGATAATATCTCCTGATGATCCCGCCGTTATAATTTATACGTCCGGTCTTACCGGGAAATCTTTAGGGGCGGTTCTCACCCATCGCAATCTGTACTCTCAGTCTCATTTGATACATTCTTGTGTGAAAAGAACTCATCTGGATATAGGGCTTTCTCTCATTCCTTTATTTCACTCTTTTGGCTCGACCGTCAACATGATCAATGTTGTTCGTACAGGCTGCAGCGTCGTAATGATGGATAGATTCACGATGGAAGGACTTTTTAACGCCATACAAAAGGAGAAAATCACGTACATATGCGCCGTACCCCGTCTTTATCTGGGAATGATGTTTCATGAAGGCGCAGCTAACTTCGACATCAGTTCCTTAAATGTTTGCGTGACCGGAGGAGCGCCGATGCCGGCCGAATTTATCCCTGCTTTTGAAAAACAATTCGGAGCAAAAATCGTGGAAGGTTATGGTTTAACGGAAGCCTCACCGGCTTGTTCCTTCAACATGCTCGACAGACCACAAAAGCCGGGTTCCATCGGCATGGCCGTCCCCGGCACTAAAATTAAAATTGTCGATGAAAACGGCCGGGAACTGACCCGTGGTGAAATCGGTGAGCTTATCGTAAAAGGCGATAACGTCATGCAGGGGTATTATAAAGACAAAGCGGCAACGGCATCCGTTATTAAGGATGGTTGGCTTTACACCGGCGATTTGGGCAGAATGGATAATGATGATTACGTTTTTATTACCGGCCTAAAAAAAAGAATGATTATTACCAGCGGATTTAATGTTTATCCGAAAGAGGTAGAAGATGTCCTAAACCTACATCAAGCAGTGCAAAGCTCAAGAGTGATTGGCAAAAAGGATTTGATGCGAGGCGAAATTGTGAAAGCCGAAATTGTAAAAAAGCAGAATTTTATTGTTGACGAAAAAGAAATACTCAAACATTGCCGGATTTATCTTTCTCCTTATAAGGTGCCGCGGGAAGTGGAGTTTGTCCGGAAGTTAGATATTTGAATCTCTATATTATAGATAAAAATTGAGGGAGCAAGAAATGAAAGAAGTGGTAATTGTCAGCGGTTCCAGAACCGCAGTGGGAGAATTCGGCGGATCGTTAAAAGGCGTTAAAACAGTCGATATGGGAGCTTTAGTCATTAAAGAAGCGCTGAAGAGGGCGGGATTGAGACCTTCGGTTAACGACTTATTAAGAAGCTACAGGCCTACTGCATTAGGTAATTTTGAAATGACGGCAATAAACAAAAAATATTATGATTACAATGAATCCTTAAAGCCCGTTTACATTGATGAAGTAATCATGGGCAACGTATTACAGGCAGGACAAGGCCAAAATGTCGCGCGGCAGTCGTCCATTTATGCCGGCCTTCCGGAAGAAACCAACGCTTATACCGTGAATAAAGTTTGCGCCTCCGGCCTGAAGGCCATTGCTTTGGCGGCACAGACCATCCAATCCGGAAACGCCGAAATTATTGTCGCTGGCGGCATGGAAAATATGAGCAATGCGCCTTTTGCATTGCCTGACGCCCGTTGGGGCTATCGTATGAGCATGCCTTTTGGCCAGATTACCGATTTGATGGTTTACGACGGCCTCTATGAAATATTTAATGGTTACCATATGGGTTTAACCGCGGAAAATATTGCCGCGCTTTACAAAATATCACGCGGTGAACAAGACGAGTTTTCCTTGAGAAGCCACCAAAGAGCGCGGGCGGCCAATGCCGCAGGAACTGTAGCCGATGAAATTGTTTCGGTGATTGTTTCCCAGAAAAAAGGCGAGCCCAAAATCTTTAATGTTGATGAGCGACCCATGGATACATCGCTGGAAAAGATGAGTAAGCTGCCGGCGGTTTTCAAAAAAGACGGTACGGTAACGGCGGGGAATGCTTCCGGTATCAACGACGGCGCTGCCGCGGTTGTAGTTATGAGCGCCGAAAAAGCCAAAGAATTAAAACTCGAAGCCCTGGCCAAAATCAAGGGATTTGCCAGCGGCGGGGTTGATCCGGCCTATATGGGATTAGCTCCCATTCCGGCGACACGAAAACTTTTCCAGCAGCTCAACTTAACCATGAAGGATATTGATCTTATCGAATTAAACGAAGCCTTTGCCGCGCAGGCGCTAGCCTGTATAAAAGAACTTGAGATCGATATCAATAAATGCAATCTCAATGGCGGCGGAGTATCCTTAGGCCATCCGATCGGCTGTTCGGGCGCCCGTATTACCTATGCACTAGCTATGCAGATGAAAAAGAAAAACTTAAAACGCGGGCTGGCTTCACTGTGCATTGGCGGCGGTCAGGGGATGTCTATTGTTCTGGAAAGAGCGTAAAGCCAAAGCGCTACAATATTTTTGCAAAACGTAGTATTGCAATTTGACTTTTTTCTTCTTGCCCTCAAGAACTTGCTCGGCGCATGCTGGGAGAGGGATAGAGGAAGGAGAATTTTATAGGGCAAGTTCCCCGAACATGACGAAGTGTTGAATATTTCATAAAGATAAAACTGTTATATTATGTTCGCAGTTATTAATTAGCCAAACAGGCTTAATATTTAAGAATTAATTCATGCTTTCCAATTCTTATTCATTTATCTTTATCTTTTTACCACTGGTGGCAACGGTTTATTTTCTCCTCCATCGGTATTTTGCGGTCAAATGGCCTCGTCTTTTTTTACTGCTGGCCTCCTTGTGCTTCATGTCTTTCTGGAATGTGTATTTTGCGCTGGTCTTGATCTGTTCGGTTTTATTTAATTATGCTGGCGGGTCGGCCCTTTCCATATCGACAGAACGAGGCGGGCGAAACAAAAAACTGATCTTTATCGCCGCGATTGCCGCCAATATTCTCTTTCTGGGATTTTTCAAATACAGCAACTTTTTTTTGGACAACGTCAATGCCGTTTTTGCAGCTCAGATTCGACTGCTCAATATTCTGCTACCCATCGGCATCAGTTTTTACACGTTCATGCAGATCGCCTGGCTGACGGATGTTTACCGCCAGGGGGGTTACCGCTACGATTTTGTCAGCTATTGCCTTTATGTCACTTTCTTTCCTTACGTTATTTCCGGACCTATTGTTTACCATAAAGAAATAATTCCACAGTTGGAATCAAAACAGGCCCAAAAATTTAATATTGACAATTTATGCCGGGGGATTTTTATTTTTTCCATTGGTCTTTTCAAGAAAACAGCCATTGCCGATACACTGGCGATAATAGCCAATGGTGGATTCAACGCTTCCTCCGCACTTAGTTTTACCGAGGCTTGGCTCACCAGCCTTTCCTTTACCATGCAATTATATTTTGATTTCAGCGGCTATACGGACATGGCCATAGGCGCCGCCCTCATTTTTAATATCAACATTCCGGCAAATTTTAATTCCCCCTATAAATCACTGGATATAAGGGAATTCTGGCATCGCTGGCATATTACGTTTTCTCGCTTTCTGCGTGACTATATCTATATTCCTCTGGGCGGCAACCGCAGCGGCGAAATAAGAACCTTGATAAATCTCATGCTGACTTTTTTAATCGGCGGTCTGTGGCATGGCGCGGCGTGGACATTCGTCTTTTGGGGCTTCCTGCATGGTTCAGCGCTGGTTGTGCACCGATTGTGGATAAAAACCGGCCTTCACTTAAATAAAGTTCTCGCCTGGCTTCTAACCTTTAATTTTGTAAATATCACCTGGATTTTTTTCCGGGCTAAAAGCTGGAATGATGCGCTGAATGTACTGAAAGGTATGGCCGGAATTAACGGCATCTTTGTGTCGCCTAATCTTGCCGACAATCATTTTTGGCAGGAATTGACAGTAGTTGGAATCAGATTCGGCGAATGGCGGGACAATCTTCCCGAGACGGTAACAATCGTTTACTTTTTATGCATAGTTTTGATCCCGTTTGTTCTGCTTGCTAAAAATTCGAATCAGCTTTTAGAAAAGTTTTCTCCGAATTGGGAAAATGCCATGGCTATCTCGGTTTTAATGGCCTGCGGCTTGCTTTTACTAAATCAGGCTACAGTTTTTTTGTATTTTAAATTTTAGGTGGCTATATTGCAATGAATTGCGCAAAGTGGTTAAAAATTGTATTATTCTTTTTTATATTATTTCTTTCTGCTGTAGTATCTTTTAATTTTTATTTGGACACATATGGCATTCGTTTCAGTCTATTTACTCTGGATAAAAATAACAAGACCAATTACATAACTTACGCGACAACAATAAATTCGCAGATATTCAATCCGGAATACATCTTTTGTAATCCAGATCATTTTGATTCCTTCATCTTTGGATCATCCTTTACCTCTGTTATTAATCCGGCCAAAATAAATACCGGAAAATTTTACAATATGTCATATTCTGGGGGATTGCCCGCTGAACACCTAGCCATAATTAAAGCCTTTCTGCAAAAGAGAATTCGAATAAAATCAGTTATAATCGGATTGGATGAATTTTCTTTCAGGATCTCGCCTAAGGAACACGAAAATCAATTACTAAGAATAATGCATCCCTGTATAACGGGGAAGAGTTTGCCCAGTCTTTTTTACCTGTATTATTTTCGGACACCTCAACTTTTTGAATTAGCAAACGGGATGGATAGATTATTGTTTGGCAAACAAG
>DLME01000134.1 GCA_002479215.1 Syntrophaceae bacterium UBA7544 | reverse complement strand
AAGGTCATCGGGCTGCCCTGCACCATAAACACGAAGGCGATGACAAAGGCAACCGGCACGAACATGTAAACCAACACCCGCCACATATCTAGAAAGAAATTCCCGAGCAACGAATCGCTGCGCAGGGCCCTTATTACCGCGCAAAGTGCGCTCAGGCCGACCGCGGCCGATACAAAGAGCATGGTGATACCAAAGAAAATCTGGCTGAAGTTCGACAGATGCACGTCCCCGGCATAGTGCTGAAGGTCGGTGTTCGTCATGAACGAGGTCACGGCTTGAAAGATGGTACTGGGAAAGAGCATCCCTTTGTCATCCGGATTCAACGGCATCCAGGGCTGAAGCGCCAGAACTACGTAGCCGAAAATGAACAGGACAGTGTTAAAAAGCAACAGGGAACCAGCATACTGTTTCCAGTTTTGAGACCCGCTGTCCAAGCGTCGTTCGAACCAGCGCAGTACTGGCAGTGGCCTGTATTTTCCGTCCATTATCCACGCCATATATCGGCTAAGGGGAAAAGCAATCAGGGTTGCCGTTACAAGAAGCAAAAAAGGTAAAATCCAAATTTTAGTAAACATAATTTAACTCCTCTTAATTTTTACGTCTTATTTATCTGATCAGAACCATTCCGGCCGCACTAGGCTCACGACCAAGTAAACGAAAACAAAGACCGCTATTACTGCTGTCAAGTAGATCATAACTTCCACCACCTCTTTTTTATATTTTCTCGCAAGCTTTCATAAAAAGGAAACAAAGTCCCATAACCGCTATGCCCAAGAAGAACATCACGGGCAACCAAAATCCAAGATTCATTATAATTTTTCCTCCTTAGTTCTGTGATATTGCCTTCCGGGAAATAATCCAAGTCCCGATCAGGCGAGCGAATAATAATCAAAGAAATGTAAATTGGGCGTAAAAAAATCATTCATAAGCATAAAGATTTTGTAAAAATTCGCACTTGTCTGAATTAGTTTTTAAAAGAATAACCTTTTATAATTTTCTCTCACAATTACTATTCCTTCAATCAATTAACTTATTAACCTTTTGTCGAACACCCGCGCCATATATTCTCCCAAAGGGAGAGCCAATATCGTTAAGATTAACGGAAATAACGTAAGGCATAACCAGTCGTTCGTTGTCATTTAAACCTCCTTTTGTTTTGCGCCATTTTTCAACGTGGCAAAAAATAACAAAACAACACAGCCGATCAAGCCCCGGAGTGCCATATATAAAAATTAAAATAATTATGAAGAGTTGGATAAGAAGGCAAATCAATAAAAGTCATTGGAGAACCAAAGACAAGCGGGCACAGTGATGCACGCTTTTCAGCAAAAGACAATTGCCGTAGAATTGACGAAAGAAGAACAGGCATTTCTTCTTTATCCTCCCATACGCCGACGAGGTTAGCTGACGGGCTCGGACATGGAAGTGTCCCCTTCTTCACTCGCTAAGAAATTCGCCCCGAAACACTTGGTTCCCCCGCATCCAACGCTGATGGATTTAGGCATCGTTAAAACATTGTCGAGCTAGCTATGCTCTTTTTAGATGACTGTCAAGTGATATTTGCCGTACATTTTTGTATTATTTCTTTATCCTTTTTGAGTTTGACATTCCTTTGATTTGGTTTGATGGATACAGTTCTAAAGTCTTTGCAATAATCTGCACTGTAATCATTTCCAGTGATGCTCAGTAGAAATTCTGCCCCTGATTTTAAAGGTAAGCAGGTGTTTTCGGTGAGTGCTTTTTCGTGAAGTCGCGAGTCTTAAGATTCCTGCAAATATGCAACACTCCAAACTGGTAATGGTTAAAATATTTTTCGCCTATTCACCCAAAAGAATCTCTATCTCATTCCTCTTGACAAGTGATCATTCATTTCCTATATACTTTTGCAAAGAAGAATTTGTTTATCCGGCGTATAAAAAAATGACGACCATTTCCCCAGTAAAGCATAAAAATATATTTTTATTTCTTGCGATCGTGTTTCTATTTGCCTTCCTGGCAATTACTTTCCATCATCATGATGATGGGTGTCAACATTTTGAATGTTCATTATGTATTGCCGCAAATTTATTTTCCTCCGGCAATTTAGAAATTCACGAATCTTTTGTTTTCTATCCAACAACTACTTATCTTCACCAGCCTGAAGAACCCTTTCATCAGGCTTTATCCAAATTTCCCGTATATTCCGACCGGGCTCCGCCAGTTTCTTTATCTTCGTAGTTCCAATCAATATCCGTAAAAAAACGCATTACTGACATGCATTCTTTATAGAATGAAGGAGGTGTGTGCATGAAAAAAGGAATAATGCTGTTTATTATTCTTGGTCTCCCGGCACTATCAGGCTATGCATTTGCTGAAAGTGAAATTGAATCGAGGATTCGAACACTGGAGGAGGCATTAAAAAAGCAAGAAGAAACTATCAAGACGCAACAAATAATGATTAATGAGCTGAAAGAACAAAATAAGAAGAATGAGGTCAAACAAATGCAACCCTCATCAAAACCTGAGGGCGTCGCTGCCGAAAAGACGGCACCGGCAGGCGAGATGCGGCAGCAAGTACAAGAACTGAAAGAGAAGGTGGAACAGGTGGCCGAAGCGCAGAAGAGGACTTTCCCAGGCATTTTCAATCCCTCCATCGGGCTTGTGGGTGAAACAATCTTCAGTTATCGCAGCAAGGGATCCACGGAGACGGGGAGCGATCGTCCCGGCGGGTTTGATGTGTTTCAACGTTCGGTGGAATTGAATGCAGCAGCGGCGGTGGACCCGTTTGCCAAGGCCTATGTGGTACTTAACGCATCAGCCGACCCTGTTACCGGCGAGGCGACGTTGAATGTCGAAGAGGCCGCGCTGCAGACGACGTCGCTACCGTGGAACCTGGAGCTGAAGGCAGGGCGGTTTTTCGGTGAGTTTGGCCGGCTGGGGTATATTCACGACCACGAACTACCATTCGTCAACCGTCCGCTGGCGCTCGCCCAATACATCGGCGGTGAATCGCGGACGGACGGCTTGCAGCTTAATTGGCTGTTGCCGGTCAATCACTACGTGAGCCTGACCGTCGGCGTGGGTGATCAGTTCGGCGGCGACAATCCGCCAAACTTTGTCGGCGATTTCCGTAACGGCAGCGGGTTGAATTATTGGGGCCGCTTGTCCACGTATTTCGATCTGACTCCCAATATCTCACTCGAACCCGGCATTTCAGGCCTCTGGAATCCAAGTACGGATGCGCAGTGGGCAGCCGGCGGCGGTGTTAATCCTCTGTTTCCTATTGTAGCCGGCAACACCTTCACCGAACGCGAGCGCCGCCTTTGGGGAGCAGACCTAGTGCTAAGCTACAAGCCGCTGCGTAACAATCAGTTCCAGAGCCTCACCTGGGGCACGGAAGTGCTTTTCAGCGATAACCGCTATGACGTAACCGATTCAATGCACAACGCCCTCCCCGGCCAGTCCGTCGGCTCCGTCGGCCTGTACTCGTATCTTACATACAAGTTCCATCGGGAGTGGTCAGCCGGGTTCCTGTTTGAATATGTAGAGAACGAGGTGAATAATCAAGACAAAACCTTCGCCTATTCTCCGTATATTACCTGGGCATTGAGTCACTGGAATCAATTGCGCCTTCAGTACACATACACCGATCCCAACGCCGCGTCCGGCAGGCCCGCCGATAATGCTGTTTATCTGCAATGGGCGTGGATCATCGGCTCACACTCGCATGGTTGGCAACAACGCTAAGGAGGAATTCAAAATGAAATTTAAATTATTATATAGTCTATTATCGATTATTGCGCTCACCGGTGTATTGTGCGGGTGGGCGATGCCCGCTCACGCTGAGAAAATTCGCGTCGTTACAACGCTTACCGACTTGGCGGATTTTGCGCGCGCCGTTGGCGGCGACCTGGTCGACGTTCACAGCCTGGCGACCGGTGTCGAAGATACCCACGGGGTGCCGATGAAACCAAGCTTCGTGCC
>DLME01000059.1 GCA_002479215.1 Syntrophaceae bacterium UBA7544 | reverse complement strand
AAGTCGATCATCATGATGGCATTCTTCTTGACGATACCGATAAGCAGGATGATGCCTATGATACCGATGATTCCCAGGTCGGTTCCGGAAATCATCAGCGCCAGCAAAGCGCCCACTCCGGCGGAAGGCAGAGTAGATAGAATCGTTACCGGATGGATATAACTTTCATAAAGAATGCCCAGTACGATATACACCGTGATGATCGCGGCCAGGATCAAAAACAGCGTGCCGGTAAGTGAAGCACTGAAAGCAAGTGCCGCTCCCTGAAAACCGGTCTTGACACTGATCGGTATGCCTATTTCACGCTCGGCTTTTTCGATAGCCGAAACGGCATTCCCCAGCGATTCGCCGGGCGCCAGATTAAAAGAGATTGTGGCACAGGGAAACTGCCCCTGGTGATTGACGACAAGTGGTGTTGATTTTTCCGATATCTGTGCGATTGCTCCCAGGGGAACCTGAGTTCCCGATTGTGAAGTTATGTACAAATTGTTCAGCGCAGCCGGTCCTTTTTTATAATCGGGCTTGACCTCCAGAACCACGCGGTATTGATTTGATTGCGTGAATATCGTAGAAACAAGGCGTTGGCCGAAAGCATCATAAAGAACATTATCAATAGTGCCAGTGGTGATGCCCAACCGTCCGGCGGCACTTCGGTCTATATCAACATAAGCTTGCAGGCCCTGATCCTGTAAATCACTGGCTACATCGGTAAGATACGGCGAATGGGAAATGCTATCAACAAGGCGGCGTGTCCAAAGGCTGAGTTCGTCAGAATCGGCGCACTCCAGTGTAAATTGATACTGTGTGCGGCTTACCTTGTCCTCAATCGTCAGATCCTGCACTGGCTGCATGTAAAGGAATATACCTTCCGCCGCGGCAAGCCTTCCCTGTAAACGACGGATAACGCCGGAAGCATCAAGGTTGCGTTTATTCTTTGGTATCAGATTGATCATCATGCGCCCGCTGTTTAATGTCACATTTGTTCCATCCACGCCAATGAAGGAGGAGAGGCTCTCCACGGCCGGGTCCTGCAGAATCAATTTAGCCAGCGATTGCTGGCGCTCGGCCATGGCGGAAAAAGAAATCGATTGCGGGGCTTCCGATATGCCGATGATCATGCCCGTATCCTGCACCGGAAAGAAACCCTTGGGAATGTAGATATACATTATAATAGTCAGCGCCAGAGTGCCTCCGGCAACGAGCAGCGTGGCCGTTTGATGCTCAAGAACCCAGGTAAGCATCTTACCGTAACGGGCAATTACCCTCTCAAAAAACAAACCGCTTTGGTGATAAAAACGTCCTTGCTTTTCTTCTGGCACATGCCGCAACAGTTTGGAACACATCATCGGTGTAAGCGTCAGCGAAATAACGGCTGAAATCAATATGGCGACTGCCAAGGTGATCGCAAATTCCCGGAAAAGACGGCCTACAACATCTCCCATGAAAAGAAGAGGAATCAGAAGGGCTATTAGGGAAAAAGTAAGCGAAATGATGGTAAAGGCAATCTGCGCGGAGCCTTTCAGGGCGGCCTCCATGGGGGACAATCCCTGTTCGATATAACGGGCTATATTTTCGATGACGACAATGGCATCGTCCACAACAAAACCGGTCGAGATGGTCAAAGCCATTAAAGTCAGATTGTTGATGCTGAAACCGAAAAGGTACATTACTCCGAATGTTCCGACAAGCGATAGCGGCACAGCGATACTCGGAATGATTGTGGCGGATAAATTGCGCAGAAAAAGGAAAATGACCATAACGACGAGAGCGACGGCCAACATCATTTCAAATTGAACGTCTTCCACTGATGTCCGGATAGTCGTGGTACGGTCGGTCAGCATGATGACGTCAACCGAACCGGGCAACGATGAACGCAATTGGGGAATTAGTTTCTTAATGCGGTTGACAACTTCGATGACATTGGCGCCCGGCTGACGCTGAATATTCACGATGACAGCTGGCGTTTGATCGCTCCATGCCGCCAGGCTTACATTCTCAGCATCATCACGAACATCCGCTACATCGCTAATGCGTACCGGAGCGCCATTGCGGTAAGTGACGATGACTTTTTCATATTCCGCAGCTAACTTGAGCTGATCATTGGCGTCGATTGTAGAGGCAAGCTCCGGGCCGTCAAAACTGCCTTTGGGCTCGTTGACGTTGGCATTGCCGATTGCTGTGCGCAAATCCTCCAGCATGAGATTATAGGCTGCCAGCGCTTTGGGATTGGCCTTAATGCGTACCGCCGGTTTTTGCCCGCCGCTGATACTAACCAGTCCGACACCAGGCAATTGGGATATTTTTTGGGCGACACGTGTGTCGATGAGATCCTGAACTTTCGGCAATGGCAAGGTTTTGGATGTTATAGCCAGGGTCATAATCGGCGCATCAGCCGGGTTGACTTTGCTATAGATCGGCGGCATCGGCAGGTCTGTGGGAAGAAAGTTCGTCGCAGCATTGATAGCCGCTTGCACTTCCTGCTCCGCGACATCAAGGCTTAGGCTGAGACTGAATTGCAAAGTGATTACCGATGCTCCGCCTGAGCTTGTCGAAGACATCTGGTTCAGCCCCGGCATCTGGCCGAATTGGCGCTCCAGCGGCGCAGTAATGGAAGAAGTAACAACTTCCGGACTTGCCCCGGGGTAAAGAGTTATAATCTGAATGGTTGGATAATCAACCTGAGGCAGTGCGGAAATAGGCAGTACATGATAACCGATAATGCCCGCAAGCAAAATAGCAGCCATGAATAATGATGTAGCCACGGGACGCAAGATGAAAGGGCGTGAAGGATTCATATATTTGCCTATCTTATTCCCGGACAGGAATTATGTGAACGAGAGTCAAGGGTGACATAGTCTACTTCGGTGTTGGAGGCTGGCGGTTTTTTTGTCCAGCAGCAGTGTTTGTTTTTTCATTGCTTACCGATGCCCCTTTACTGTCCGGTGTCATAATCTCGACTTTGGTACCTTCGCGCAGTTTATCGCCTCCAACAGTTACCACCATTTCCCCAGGGGCAACGCCTTCCAGGACGACAACATTATCGCCTTCGGCCGGACCCAGCTTCAATGTCTTTACAGTTATAGTTTTGTCATCTTTGACCACATAAGCAAAAGTGCCAATGCTGCCGCGCTGCACCGCGGCAGTGGGTATTACAGTTGCATTACGCAGAGTATCCACTTTCAGCCGGACATTAACAAACTGGTTAGGAAAAAGTTTGTTATCCTTATTGTCAAATATCGCCTTCAGTTTAACTGTTCCTGTTGTCGTATCGATTTGATTGTCAATGGCGAGCAGTTTACCGCTGGCCAGCAATACCTTGCCTTCCTGATCATAGGCCTGGGTAGGTAAGTTTGTTCCTGCCCTCCAGCGTTTCATCAAAATTGTCAGATTATCTTGAGGCAGTGGAAATACGACCGTGATCGGTTGTAGTTGTGTAATTATCACGATACCATTGGGATCGGTAATCTGAACCGTATTGCCGGGATCAACTTGCCGCAAACCAACGCGCCCTGTGACCGGGGAGATAATGCGGCAATAAATAAGCTGGAGTTTAGCACTGGCGATTTGGCCCTTGTCTGTCTCAATGGTGCCGATATACTGCTTTACCAATGAATCCTGTGTTGTTACCTGTTGCACGGCAATAGAATCCTGGGCAAGCAACTGCTTGTAAATTGCCAGATCGCTCTCGGCATTTTTCAGAAACGCTTCATCACGGGCAAGCTGTCCTTCGGCCTGCATAAGTTGAACCTGGAAAGGACGTGGATCAATTTCGGCAATCAAGTCATCTTTATTTACGAGTTGTCCTTCTTTAAAGTGCACACTCATTAGTTGTCCAGTGACCTGAGTTTTAACGGTAACGGTGTTTGTCGGAATGACAGTGCCCAACCCTTTCAGGTATACATCAAAATCAGTCTTATTTGTCATTAAGGCCGTTACAGGCTGGGGACGTTGATTACCATCGAGAGATTTTTTACCTGTCATATTTGATGTGATAAATATTATGCCTACAATGATGATGACGCCGGTTACAATGAATATTACCCAGTGGCGGCGGATAAAATGAGAGAATCTTTGAATCTTGGTTAAATGGGGTCCAGTGGACGTTTCCAACTTTGCTGTTTGCTTCATACCAAATTTCACCTATTCCTTTTTTGATAATGTCAATGCATTGCTGCACATTGAGTTTTGTATCTTTAGTAATTACATCTGCTGCCGGAACATTTTGACCGGATAATAAAATTAAGATGATGCTGATTAGCATTTTTTGATATTTTATTACCTGATCATGATTTATGTGTTATAATTAAGCAATCCTTTTAGTGAAAAATTTATTATATGTTCGGCTATTTCTTTTATGTCTTTGTCAGTATATCCTTCATGCTGCCGTAGCCGGAAAATAATGGGCCGGGCATTACGGAAGTAAAGACATTGACCAATAATACTCATAGCACAAAGTTCTACTATTTTGTCAGGAGATTTATTGCCCACAATTTCTCTGACGATGGAGGACAATTTGATGAACGTCGGCTTGATGAAGTCTTCCACTAAAACATCCAATGCCCCGGTAGATTCGATAAATTCACGAGCAAGAAGCTTGCCAAATAATGCCGTTTTTCCTTCTTCCAGAAAACGATAGATAAAAGTATGAATAAAGTTACTGAGCTTTTCTTCGGGTGTATCCGTTTCATTGATGCTGAAAGTAATGGGGTATTTTTGTATAGCAAGTTCACGGTAATATTTTAAAACGGCCAGATATAATCTTTCTTTGTCGCCGAAATAGTAGTTTATTGCTGCTAAATTTACCCGGGAGCGCTTACATATTTCCCGTACGGTGGTTTTGCGGAAGCCCTGTTCGGCAAATATTTCCCCGGCTGCTTTGAGTATTGATTCTACCTTCGGTTTTACTTTTTTTTCAGCAATCATATTAATTGAAACAATTACTTTAAACAAATATTTTAAACAGGTGTATCATTTATTTTTATTTTGTCAAGAAATTTTTTGTATGAAGCTATAATTATACGGCTGGTAAACATGATTATTGGAATAATAAGTAGGAATTAGTAAAGATTTACAATAATATACCTTGAAGTTCTTGTCGACATCGTTTATGTAAAAAACTGTTTATTAGGAGGCCTTATGTCCGATGAATTGATGAATACCAGGGAGGTAGCTGAGTACCTTGATATCCATGAAAAACAGGTTTACGCCTTGATTAAAACCGGACGAATTCCTTGTACGAGAGTAACAGGCAAGTGGATATTTCCCAAAAAATTTATAGATGAATGGATTGAAACTAATGCCCAAGCCGCTCTGAAACAAGTACGAAATAAAAGCAATAGAATCAGCGGCGCCATTCTTGCCTCCGGCAGTAATGATCCAGTTCTCGATATGCTTTTAACCGCGACAAGAAAATCTCATCCTGATTTTTATATCTTTTCGGCTAATACAGGGAGTATCAATGGTCTGAAAGCTTTAAATTCGGGATTGACTGATATCGCCTTATCCCATCTTTACGATCCCGAAAGCGGTCAATATAATATCCCATACTTGCCCCAATATCTGCAAAATGTTAACCCTGTGGTTGTCAACCTCTTTTATCGTGAACTGGGTTTTCTGTGTCAGCAAAGTAAATCTTCTCATATTACTGGATTTGAAAGCCTTGTCAGCAGAAAAAATAGTTTCATCAACCGCCAAAAAGGTTCGGGAACAAGATTGCTTTTAGATTATCATTTGCAGAAACTAGGAATTGTTCCTGAAGAAATCGATGGGTATGAAAAAGAAGTTTATACTCATTTTGAGATAGGTCTTTCTATTCTCTCCGGTGAAGCGGATGTGGGAATAGCATCCGCCGCCGTAGGAAAGCTTTTAGGCCTGGCGTTTAAGCCTATCACTTCCGAATGCTTTGACATGATTCTTGATCAATCTACCTATTTCCAATCAGGTGTGCAATCGTTTATCGAAACGCTCAAATCGGATACATTTAAAGGACGTGTCGAAAAAATAGGAGGTTATGACTTTCAGGA
>DLME01000263.1 GCA_002479215.1 Syntrophaceae bacterium UBA7544 | reverse complement strand
AGAAATCTTTTTAGGAAACAACGGCACAGCACTTCGTTTTCTCACGGCACTGGCCTGCCTGGGCAAGGGCAAATATGTTTTAACCGGTGAGAAGCGGCTCTGCGAAAGGCCGGTGGGAGCATTGGTGGAAGCGCTGCAAAACTTGGGTGTTGATATTGCCTGCCAAAATAACTGCCCGCCTGTTGAGATCAACACCAACGGCCTTCCAGGAGGAAAAATAATATTGCAAGATATAGAAAGCTCGCAGTATGTTTCAGCTCTGCTTCTTTGCGCGCCTTATACGAAAAAAGGCATAGATTTGACCTTACAGGGGGATGTTGTTTCCACGCCTTATATTGATTTGACAATTTCCGTGATGAGTGATTTTGGTGCTAAAATCAACCAAACGTCAAAACATGAATACCATGTTGATACCGGTAAAATTTATCGGGGCTGTGAATATTATGTGGAAGGAGACGCTTCCAGCGCTTCCTATTTTTTTCTAGCAGCGGCGCTTTTAAAAAAGCCAATTAGAGTCAGCGGAATCAGCCGGAAAAGTAAACAGGGAGATATAAGATTGCTCAATATCCTGGAAGAACTGGGCTGTAAAGTAAGATCAAGTGAGGATTGGGTAGAAGTCGCAGGTGCTGATCTGGCTTGCGGTAATTTCACTTTCGACTTGAACGATATGCCGGATATGGTGCCTACTTTGGCTCTGCTTTCGGCTTTTCGCCAAGGACAAACGGTTATCAGTAATGTACCGCATTTAAGAATAAAAGAAAGTAACCGGCTGGTGGCGCTGGTTACCGAACTAAACCGCATCGGTATTGAAGCCCGGGAAGCACCGGACGGCCTTATCATTCAAGGTGGAGTCCCGGTGCCGGCTAAAATTGAAACTTACAATGACCACCGCATGGCCATGAGCTTTGCCGTTGCCGGTTTAGTTGTTAGCGGTATAGAAATCAGCGACAAAAAATGTGTAGATAAATCATTCCCCCAATTTTGGCAGGAATTAAAGAAGATATGAAGGTTATTCTTATCGGCTATCGCGCGACAGGCAAATCAACGGTAGGGACACTGCTTTCCGCTAAACTGAAAATTCCTTTCGTAGATACCGATACGCTAGTGGAAGAAAATATGGAAATGCCCATCAAAGAAATTGTGGCGCTCCACGGCTGGGATTTTTTCCGCAATAAAGAAAAAGAGGCTGTCCTGACGTTGACGCAGGAAGGAGCTTGCGTAATCGCCACGGGCGGCGGTGTAGTTCTGAATAAAAAAAACGTCGATTTATTAAAACAGGCAGGTGTAATTATATGGCTTAACGCACCCTTGCATGATATTATCAGCCGGCTTAACAATAACACACCGGGCGCGTCGGTGAGGCCGCAGTTTACAGATTGGGATATAGTTCAGGAAACGATATATTTGATGAAGCAGAGGTTCCCTTTATATGAAAATGCCGCTAATCATACTGTGGAAACGGCGAATAAAAGCCCCCTACAAGTCGCGGAAGAAATCTATCAATATTTGGTGGAATCCGGTAATTTAATTAAAATTATTAAAAATAAAAAATAAATCTTTTGCATTCATCAATGTAATTCATAGAAGATACAAGAGGAGTAATTATGGCCGGGAATACAATAGGCGACGTTTTTCGCGTTACAACATGGGGAGAATCACACGGGAAAACCTTAGGAGCGGTTGTGGACGGCTGTCCTGCCGGTCTTGCCTTGAGCGAAGCCGACATTCAGCAAGCTCTGGACAGAAGAAGGCCGTCAATATCGGTTTCATCAACAACAAGAAGGGAAAGCGACAAAGTCGAAATTCTTTCCGGTGTTTTTGAAGGTAAAACTACAGGTACGCCTATATCGCTAATGATACAAAATTCTGATGCTAAAACTTCCTCTTACGATGAATTAAAAGATATATTCCGCCCCGGACAAGGAGATTTTTCTTATCTGCAAAAATACGGCATCCGAGATTGGCGAGGCGGAGGACGAGCCTCCGGCCGGGAAACCGCTGCGCGCGTTGCCACGGGCGCAATCGCCGAAAAGGTTATTGCTGGGGCAGGCATGGAAGTACTAGCTTATACACAGGCAATTGGTGCAATCGAAATTGACCGCACCACAATGTCTTCCGGCAAAGATTTGCGCCGTAAAGTGCGCGATAATGATCTTTTTTGCCCTGATTCGCTGGCCGCGGAAGCTATGGAGAAAAAAATAGCGACAGCACGCAAAGAAGGTGATTCACTGGGCGGGGTTGTAGAAATTATCGCCTGGGGCTGTCCTGCCGGTTTGGGCGAACCCGTGTTTGACAAAATGGATGCGGATTTAGCCAAAGCTTTAATGAGCATCGGCTCGGTGAAAGCGGTGGAAATTGGCAACGGTATTGCTCTGGCCTCTCTTTGCGGATCTCAGGCTAATGATCAAATGGATAAGAAAGGATTTAAAACAAATTACGCCGGAGGCATACTGGCAGGCATAACCACCGGCGCGGAGATCATCCTGCGCGCTTACTGCAAACCGGTTCCATCTATCGCGAAACCCCAGCAAACTATAGACTCCAGGGGAAAAGAGCAGATAATTAAAATCCAGGGAAGACACGATGCTTGCGTATTGCCTCGGATAGTACCTGTTTGCGAAGCGATGGTATGCATTGTTTTGGCAGACCACTTACTCCGGCAAAAGGCGATCAGCAAATGAACAATACTACTGTGGGTATTATAGGCGGCACGCGAGGCATGGGGCACTGGTTTGCGGGGTTGCTTAGCAAAGAAGGTTGCGCAGTCCATGTGAGCGGAAGAAAAACTACGCTCCAGGCGAAAGAAATCGCCAAAACATGCGATGTTGTCGTGGTTGCGGTGCCGATTTCAGCTACTGCCGAAGTTATTAAACTTGTCGGACCGCTTCTGACTAAAGATAAACTATTCATGGATTTAACTTCGCTGAAAAAAGAACCTGTGGAATTGATGCTCGCCAGCTCACCGGCGGAAGTAATCGGCTGCCACCCGCTTTTCGGACCTACGCTGAAAGAAATTTCCGGGCAAAATGTTATTCTATGTCCGGCCCGTGGGACTAAGTGGCTTTCTTGGCTAAAAAAAGTCTTTAAAAAAAATAAATTGGTTATTTTGGAATCAACCCCTGAAAAGCACGATCAAATGATGGCGATTATTCAAGTGCTCACCCATCTCCATACGATATCTTTAGGAACGGCTCTGGCCGCGACAGGAATTCCCTTGGCGGAAATTAATAAATTTTCCACGCCTATTTTTCAAGCAAAACTGGATATTATAAAAAAAGTATTCACGGAAAGTCCTGAGCTGTACGCCAATATAATCATCAGAAATCCCGACACAGGCAAAATGCTTAATATTTACGAAAAAGCACTCACGGATATTAGCCAAATTATTAAATTCGGCGGTGAAACAAAATTTAAAGAAGTTCTGGATATAACGGCAAAAAAACTATTCTAGTCAAAGATACAGTTATATAATCATTAGATTGCTCCTAACTCCTCCGGCCTCTTTTATTCTCTGGAGGAATTTACCAATTATGGTTCGGCTTAAGCTAAATTGCGTTTACTTTTCATTAATTACAACCGCGACATCGGTTTTGTTGTGCTATCTTCTTTTTTTCTTTTGATTTTAAGCAAACTTGATGTATTTTTAAATTAATATAAAAAGGCGAACCTGTACTAATCATTAAAAGGGCAATGGCTGATTTATGGAAACAATGATTAATAAAGTTGCAGAACTGATTGCAGCGTCCAGCAGAGTAGTAGTTTTCACCGGAGCGGGTATCAGCACGGAATCGGGCATACCGGATTTCCGCGGTCCGGGAGGCCTCTGGACTAAAGTTGACCCCAACGATTTCACTATAGATAAATTTTTAAGTTCCGATGAAACGCGCAAAAAAATGTGGCAGCGTCTCCGAGAAGGCGGTTTGATGGCTGATGCCGAACCCAATCTTGCTCATTTAGCGATAGTGGAGTTGGAAAAAATGGGTAAATTAAGCTCAGTTATCACGCAAAATATCGATAATTTACATCAAAAAGCGGGCAACGCTCAGAAAATAGTTCACGAATTACACGGCAATATGCAATGGCTTGTTTGTCTTAATTGCCGTGAGCGATATCCCATCGAAATTGTGAAACAGAATGTTCCCTCACCCGACCATGTTCCGACATGTGACTATTGCCGGAGTATTCTAAAACCCGATGTAGTTTTTTTCGGCGAAGCGCTGCCGCAGCATACTCTCATGCGCGCGAGTCAGGAAGCGCGGTTATGCGACTTGCT
>DLME01000175.1 GCA_002479215.1 Syntrophaceae bacterium UBA7544 | reverse complement strand
CGGATGCCACCACTTTTTTGACAAACGGCAAGCCGAAGCGTCTGGATAAAATGAAGGCTAACCATGAACCAATGCTCAACCCTATCGTGGAATAAATTGTTCCCACTATTGGTCCGTAAAGATAGCCGCCAATAAATCCGGATATTTCTGCCGGTATCGCTCCTGCCAGCAATACCTGAATAATTTGAATAGCGATGAAAACAAAATCATCATAAGGATGAAAGGCATCGATGAAATTAATCAGTTTTTCCGTATTGTAGGCAATCAGATCATATAATTTATAAGCAATAAATAATTTAGTTCCCAGGATGAGAAGCAAAATTAAAAATACTAGCATTATTATAAGAATGTTGCGTCTGTTGCTCATAGCTATTGGCAAATTCCCTCAGGCATTAAACAATATCAACTGCCGTTCACTACTAATCAAAACTTTACTCTCTAAAGGGGAAAAAGAAAAGAAATAAGATAATCCAGACCAAGGAAACCGATAATCACATATTTGCTGCACCGCTTAATTGCCCGCAGGCGGCGAGAATGTCACTGCCGCGGCTTACGCGAATCATGGCCGTATAGTGTTTTTTTATCAGCATCTGCTGGAAAGCTTCCACTTCCTCTGGCGGCGGCGATTTAAAAGGCGATCCGGGAATTTCGTTAAAGACAATCAAGTTCAGTTTACAGCGCAGGCCCTGAAGTAAATTGGCTAATTTCTCGGCATCGCGCAGGGAAGAGTTAACGCCGGCAATTAAAATATATTCAAAAGTAAGCAACCTCCGGCCGGGCATAGGATATTGCCTGCAAGCATCCAGCAGGACTTCCAGCGGATATTTTTTATTGACCGGCATGAGCTTGTTTCTGGTTGCATCGTCGGGTGCGTTAAGCGATACGGCGAGATTAATGCAAATATCCTTTCCCAACTGAATTATTTGCGGGGCCAGCCCGCAGGTAGAAACCGTGATTTTGCGGTTGGAAATACCCAGGCCGAAATCGCAGGTAAGAATATTTATCGCCTGGAGTGTATTTTTATAATTGGCCAGCGGTTCACCCATACCCATCATTACGATATTCTTGATGTCGGTGCCTTCCGGTGTTTCCTGCCGCAGGGAAATGATTTGTCCCGCAATTTCCGATGGGGATAAATTTCGTTTGAAACCCTGGCGTGCGGTCAGACAAAATTCACAACCCATGGCACAGCCGGCCTGAGTGGATAGGCAAATTGTCCAATGGCTTTTGCCGGGAATTAAAACACTTTCGATAAGAAGCCCGTCTTCCAGACGCAAGAGCGCTTTTTTCGTTCCGTCCTTTGATTTTTGAATTTTAACGATTTGCGGGCGTCGGATACGGGCTATTGCGGCAAGCTTATCGCGGAAAGCGTGCGAAAGCGTGGTCATATCGGCAAAAGAAGTGCTACCTTTCTGATACAGCCATTTCATTATTTGCCGCGCGCGGAATTTTTCCTTACCCAGAGAGGAAATAAATGCCTCCATTTCCTCCAGAGTGAAATCCAGTAAACTGGGCAGTGGATTTTCAGCGCTTTTAACCATTGAATCTTTTCTGCAGGGTGGCTGCTATGGCATCAATAAAGCCTTCCGTATTCACTTTTTTGTTGGAAGCTTTTTTTTCGGCAAGTGCGAGCAAGTCACCTGTCATCGTGCCGTTCTCGACCGTAGTGATGGCCGCTTCCTCGAGTTTTTCGGCAAACTTTATTACTTCTGGAGTTCCGTCTAACTCTCCGCGTTTGCGCAGCCCGCCCGTCCAGGCAAAAATCAGCGCCATCGAATTGCTGGAAGTTTCTTCGCCCTTTAAATGTTTGTAGTAGTGCTTTTGCACGGTGCCGTGCGCCGCTTCAAATTCAAACCAGCCGTTAGGTGAAACTAATACGGATGTCATCATAGCCAGGGATCCGCAGGCGGAAGCGATCATATCCGACAGGACATCGCCGTCGTAATTTTTCAGCGCCCAAAGCATACCGCCTTCGCTTTTCATAATGCGCGCCACGGCATCGTCAATCAGGGTAAAGAAGTATTCAATTCTCGCCTTTTTAAATTTTTCTTTCCAGTTTCGCTCAAATTCCCGATTGAAGATTTCGCGAAAGCCGGCATCATATATCTTGGAAATAGTATCTTTGGTTGAAAACCACAAATCAATTTTTTCACTCAAAGCGTAAGTAAAACAAGCTTGGGCAAAACTCAAAATAGATTGGTCAAGGTTATGGTTGACCTGGATAATGCCACTTGAGGGGAAATCTTTAACCATGGTGCTTTTAGGTTTACCGCTGCCCTTGGGAGTAAAAACAATTTCTAGTTTTCCCGCCTCCGGAATCGTCATTTCAAAATTATTATAAACATCACCATAAGCGTGTCGGCCTATGGTTATTGGTTTTTTCCATGAAGAAACAGTAGGTTTGATATTATTGACTAAAATCGGTTTTCTGAAAACCGTGCCGTCGAGTATGGCGCGAATAGTACCGTTGGGGCTTTTCCACGCTGTTTTCAAACTGTATTCTTTTACCCGGTCTTTGTTGGGAGTGATGGTTGCGCATTTAACGCCCACGCCGTATTTCATAATCGCGCGGGCGGCATCAACAGTAACTCTGTCATCGGTATCATCACGATGCTTGATGTGCAAATCGTAATAATCAATATTCATATCCAGATAGGGGAAGAGAAGCTTGTTTTTAACTATTTCCCACATGACGCGGGTCATTTCATCGCCGTCCATTTCAACGATAGTAGTTTTAACTTTGATCTTTTTCGCCATAAATAGAAGTTGCTCCGGTAAATTTATTTGTCCTTTGATTTTGCGGCGTGGATATTGAGCGCACCGCCGGCCAGGATTATTTGTCTTTGTCTTACGGATAATACGCAAGAAACATAAAAAGAAATGCCCTTGGTTTTGTTTTGTACCAGAAGATCGCCGCCTGAAGCAATTATTTTTCTGGCGTCGGCAATTTCCAATTCATCTTGTTGATCGATTTTGTCATAGTCGGCCTCATTGACGAAAGTCAAAGGCAAGATGCCGAAGTTGATAAGATTGGCGGCATGAATTCTTTCCAGAGATTTGGCAATTACCGCGCGCACGCCCAGATACATGGGGCATAAAGCGGCATGCTCACGTGAAGAGCCCTGCCCGTAAGATAAACCGGCTACGATGATGTTTTGCTTTCCTGCTTCCTTTATTTTATTAGCACGTTTCGCAAAGCCGGCATCCACATTTTCAAAGACAAACTCGGAATACTTAGGAATGTTCGAGCGGTATTTCATCCGCGCACCGGCGGGGATAATGTGATCGGTTGTAATTTTATCGCCTACTTTTATCGTGACTTGAGCTTGAATAATTTCTGTAAGCGCTGAATTTTTGGGCGGAGAGCCAATATTCGGACCGCGATAAATTTCTCCGGCATACCGAGCCGCCTCTTCCCCGCCGCCTCGATTTCTTTTTGAATGTGGCTTGGTATTAGTTGATGGCCAGACAATCATGGAGTCGTCAATTAAAAACTTTTCCGGTATTTTAACTTTGGGATAAGGGGTTTTTAAGTCACGCGGATCGGTAAATTTTCCCGTGATTAGCGCGGCCGCGGCGGTTTCCGGACTTACCAGATAAACAGCGGCATCCATAGTTCCCGAGCGCCCCAGGAAATTGCGGTTGGAGGTGCGTAGCGATACGGCGCCGGATTGGGGGCTCTGGCTGTTGCCGATACAAAAGCCACAGGCGTTTTCCATAATTCGCGCTCCGGAGGCGATTAAGTCGGCAAGGTAACCATTATGGGCGATATTTTCCAATACCTGCCTCGAGCCCGGTGCTAAAATAAAACTAACGTCGGGATGCACCACTTTGCCCTTTAATATTTTAGCCACTGTCACTAAGTCTTTGTAGGAAGAATTGGTGCAGCTTCCCAGACATACTTGATCCACGGCAATTTTTTTCATGCTCTTGACCGTGCCGATATTATCCGGGCTGTGGGGTCTGGCCGTTAGTGGTTCAATCTTGGATAAGTCAATATCAACTACTTTGGCGTAAGTCGCGTCTTCATCGGCTTTAAGTTTCGTGAAATCTTTTTTGCGTTGTTGAGAGCTAAGGAATTGTCGCGTCATTTCATCGCTGGGAAAAATGGAAGTCGTCACACCGCATTCCGCTCCCATATTGGTTATCGTGGCGCGCTCAGGAACTGTAAGAGTAGCGGCGCCTTTTCCGCCATACTCGAATACTATACCGACGTTTCCTTTAGTGGTGAAAACTTCCAGCACTTTAAGGATAACATCTTTGGCGGAAACCCAGGGCTTAAGCTTGCCTGTGAGATTGATTTTAATGACCTTTGGACAAACCAGGTAAAACGGTTCACCGGCCATAGCTAACGCGACATCAAGACCTCCCGCGCCGATGGCAATCATGCCTAACGCGCCGCAGGTAGGAGTGTGGCTATCCGAGCCGATAAGCGTTTTTGCGGGTTTGCCGAATCTTTCTAAATGGACTTGGTGGCAAATGCCGTTTCCCGCACGGGAAAGAACAATGCCGAATTTTTGGGCCACACTCTGCAAATAACAATGGTCTCCCGCGTTTTCAAAACCGACTTGAATCGTGTTATGGTCAATGTAGCTTACGGACAACTCGGTTTTCACTTTGGGCGCATTCATAGCTTCGAATTGCAGATAGGCCATGGTTCCTGTGGCATCCTGCGTAAGAGTTTGATCGATGCGAATGCCAATTTCTTCCCCGGGCATAAGCTTGCCGGAAATCAGATGCTCGGTGAGAATTTTTTCAACTAAATTTTTTCCCATCAATTATTCCTTGGGCAGGAGAATAATCGCGATACGGCGGTTTTTAGCCCGGCCTTCGGGAGTCGAATTATCCGCTATAGGCTGATATTCGCCGAACGCTGTCGCGGAAAGAACCTTGGGATCAATGCCTTCCTGCTGCAGATATTTGGTGACGTTAATGGCGCGCGCATAGGAGAGATCCCAGTTGGTTGCATATTTTTTGGCCAGTCTGCCTGTTATCTGAACATTGTCCGTGTGTCCTTCAACGCGGATGTTTTTATCCTTTACGTTTTTTAAGATATCCACAACTCTTTTCAGCACCGCGAGGCCTTCTTCTTTTACCGCCGCTTCACCGGAATCAAAAAGGATTTTATCCACGACATCCATGGTAAGCTTGCCTTTGAGTTCGGTGATGGTAATTTGCCCTTTCGCAATTTCACCTTTCATCTCCTGGAGCAAATCTTTATAGGTATTGCTTGTTGCTTCGACTTCCTTTGATTTTTTTTCTAATTTGGCGGTGCTTTCTTTAAGAGCAGTATTTTCATCGGAGAGAGCTTTATTTTTTTCTTGTTGGGCGGCCAGTTCCTTATTCAAATTGTCGGCCTCCGCCGATTTCTTCATATATTTATCTTCCGAAACCCCGCAGCCACTGCAAAATAGGGCCATGATGAAAATGCCGGTGAAAAAATAGATTTTTCTTTTCATAATAATTCCTCCTTATTTGTTAGGTATTGCCACGCTATATAAACGAAGCCGTAAACAAATCAAATAGCTACTAATAGATATAAATTCATATAATAAACCTGATGGATAATCAACTGGCAAAAACCTTCCGGAAGAGAAATAAAACTATGGTGGCCCGGCATTACACCCCTTTATTATCCAGCCCTTTTATCCGGACAGCGCGCTGAAATCTTTTTTGAAAATAGGGGGTATCCATGCTGTCAATGCGAACGACTTTCCTCATAGAGGATGCGTGGACAAATTCATTATTGCCGATGTAAATTCCCACATGTCCCAGCGGTCTGCGTGTACGGAAGAAAACGAGATCGCCTTCCACCAATTCCTCGCGGTCGATGCTCATGCCGACTTTGGATTGCGCGCGGGCGTCACGAGGTAAATCTATATCGAAAATTTGATAAATCTTGCGAACGAAAGCGGAACAGTCAATCCCTTTAAGGCTGGAACCGCCTAATCTGTATGGTGCGCCCAAGAAGCCTGTCGCCACTTTAACGAATAATTGTCTTTCATCGGGGTTGCGCCATTTTCCCAATAGCTCTTCCTGCTTTTGTTGCTCCTTTTCCAATTGGGCTAGATCACCTTTTTTCCCGCCGTTTTCATCATCTTCGACATCTTCGCCATCTTCATCTATCGATTCATTTTCTGAAAGCTGGGTTGACTTTGCCAGAACTAATTTCCGGCCAATGCGTAAACTTTTCGGGTGAATAGTGTTAAGAGCCATTATTTGTTTTACGGGAACTCCTGTTTTTCGGGTGATTGCAGACAGGGTATCTCCATTTTTGACAGTGTAATAAACAGCGCGTTTAGCCTTCGGTTTGGGCCCGGCAGTATAAACTGCAGTACTCTTTTCGGGAATGATTAAAACCTGGTTTGGTTGAAGTATGGTTTTCGTAAGGTTATTGGCTTCTTTTATTTCATTTACACTGATGCCGGATTCTTTGGATATACTTTTTAAATTGTCACCGGTTTTTACTGTGTATTCTTTGGCCAATGAACTGTTGATAAAACACAATGACAAAAACAGGGAAAATACAAAAAACTGCCATTCTCTCATTAAATACCTCCTTTTAGCGTGCGGCTTACCATTTGTTAAAGGTACACAGATGTCTCTAGGTGACTCATAAGTGCCGGAATGTAAAGGATAATTTACTACAAAGAGAACGAAAAATATTTGCCGACAACGTGCCTCTAACTTTTGGGGACTGTTACATACTAAAAATAAAATTATCTGTCAAATTTATTTTGCAATCTGTGATAAAAGGGTATAGGAAACGACACTCAAAAATTTAAAGTTTATTGAAAGCTCATCAAAATTACGGCAAGGATGATTATGAAGCTTTGGAAACAAGTTCTTTTTGCAGCATTATTTTTCTTCGCGGCTATTTTTGCCGTTGATGTAGGGCGCTATTTTTTTTATCCCAATGTGGCTTATTTGAAAAAACACAACCCCGAGAAAACTGCTTTTATGGAATACAGGCAAAAAACCTGGCAGCAAAAAAA
>DLME01000237.1 GCA_002479215.1 Syntrophaceae bacterium UBA7544 | reverse complement strand
GTTCGACTCCCGCCGCCTCCACCAAAAAGTAAGTTAGTTATTTAAACACATCATTTTATTTACCTGATGATGCGTAGAGAAATTGTTTACAGTTAAATGGTAATGGGGAAATTATTAAATTACGATCCGATCCTCAAGGAGTGAGCTATGTGGGAATATACGGATAAAGTTAAAGAGCACTTCCTCAATCCGTGCAATGTCGGTGAAATTGAAAATCCTGATGGGGTCGCCGAAGTAGGCTCGCTGGCCTGCGGAGACGCTCTGAAACTGACTTTTAAGTTGGATGAGAATAAGAAAATCAAGGAGGCTAAGTTCAAAACATTCGGTTGCGCCAGTGCTATTGCTTCTTCTTCGGCGCTTACCGAAATAATCAAAGGGATGACCTTGGAAGAAGCTCTTAAAGTTACTAATCAAGACATCGCCAAATATCTCGGCGGGCTTCCGGATCAGAAAATGCACTGTTCCGTTATGGGAAAACAGGCGCTGGAAAAAGCCATTGAAAATTATAAGGGGGTACCGGCAGCCGAGACCGGAGCAAAAATTATTTGTGAGTGTTTCGGCGTTACCGACAAAGAAATCGAGCAAGCTATCAGGGAGAACAATCTGAGTACTGTCGAAGAAGTAACAAATTACACCAAGGCGGGAGGCGGCTGCGGCGGCTGTCATGATGACATTCAGGAAATAATTGATCGAGTGAAGAGTGAACCGAAATCGGGCGGAAAGCAGAAACTTACCAATATCCAAAAAATTCGAATGATCGAGGAAACTCTGGAGAGGGAAATCCGGCCATCGCTGAAACATGACGGCGGAGATATTGAACTTATCGACGTAATCGGCAATCGTGTAATTGTGGCTACAAGAGGGACCTGCGCTACCTGTAAGGCTTCGGATATAACTCTGAAAAACTTTGTTGAGCACCGCCTGAGAGAACTCGTATCGCCCGATTTGGTTATCGAGGAGGTGCCCTCATGAGCATAATTTATCTGGATAATAATGCCACTACCGAAGTTGCCAAAGAAGTGCTGGAAGCCATGCTTCCGTATTTTCGCGATTTGTACGGCAATCCTTCCAGCATGCATTCTTTCGGCGGCCAGGTGGCCCAGCAAATTCGTGAAGCCCGTGAGCAAGTGGCGACGCTAATCGGTGCGTTACCGGATGAAGTTATTTTTACAAGTTGCGGCACGGAAAGTGATAATGCTGCCATCCGGTCGGCGCTGGCGACACGTCCGGATAAGAAGCATATTGTAACCAGCCGTGTCGAACATCCTGCTATTCGCGCTTTATGCGCGCACTTGGCCACGCAAGGCTATCGTGTGACGGAACTGCCCGTCGATAAAAAAGGTCTGCTTGATCTGGAAAATATGGAAAAGAGCCTGACTCCCGATACGGCCATAGTCAGTATGATGTGGGGAAACAACGAAACGGGAGTAATATTTCCGGTGGAGGAAGCGGCTCATATGGCGCAGGAACGAGGAATCCTGTTTCATACCGATGCCGTCCAGACTACCGGAAAAATTCCGATCAATATGAAAAAAAATGTCATCGATATGCTTTCCATTTCCGGGCACAAACTGCATGCCCCCAAAGGTATCGGCATTCTCTATATTCGTCGAGGAACAAAGTTTTCTCCGTTTCTCATCGGCGGTCACCAGGAAAGGGAGCGCCGCGGCGGTACAGAAAACACGCCGAGTATCATCGGTTTGGGGAAAGCTTGTGAACTTGCTGCCAAGAACATGGAAAAAGAAAACACTTACGTCCAGCGCCTGCGGGATAAACTGGAAAAACAGATTCTAACAAAGATTCCTCAAAGCCGCGTTAATGGAGACACCACCAATCGTTTACCCAACACAACCAATATCAGTTTCGAGTATGTCGAGGGTGAAGCGATCCTGCTTTTGATGAACGAGCATGGAATCTGCGCTTCTTCCGGGTCAGCCTGCACGTCCGGATCTTTGCAGCCTTCGCACGTTCTGCGCGCCATGGGCGTTCCCTTCACTATGGCGCATGGTTCCATCCGGTTCAGCCTAAGCATTTATAATACGGAAAAAGAAATTGATTTTGTTATTGATAAAATGCCGGCAATCATCGATCGGCTGCGCGGCATGTCGCCTTACTGGACGCAAGCCGAGCAAGCCTGCACAAATCAATAAAGGAGCATATAATTAATGAAGCGCCCCCGGCAAGACAAAGAATGCAAAAATGAAATTGATTCGGCCAGAAATTTCAGAACAAAGATTCCGAATATCGTTCATAAACTAGTATCCTCCTGTACAAAAGAAGGTTGTTTCGATCATGTGAGTGCGGAACCAATACCATATCGGGAAGCAATGATTGATATTTTGCGCCGCCTGGCGCTTGTTCTTTATCCCGGCTATTTTGTCAAGATGAGACTGGATCAAAACAACCTGGAATATTACCTCGGTCAGCAAATTACCTCTCTTTATGAAATACTTTCGGAACAGATCATTCTGGCTATACGGCATGACTGCATTCGTCAGAATAAGCCTTGCGTAAATTGTGAGGATCTGGGGCATAAGATAATGGTTGCCTTTTTGAGTGGCCTGCCTGATTTAAGGGAGCTTTTGGCAAAAGATATACGCGCGGCTTATGATGGGGACCCGGCAGCAAAAGGATATGATGAAGTCATCTTCAGTTATCCGGGTCCTTGGGCTATCACGGTTTATCGTATTGCCCATAAGCTTCATCGCAGTAAAGTGCCTCTGATTCCCCGCATCATGACCGAGTATGCTCACGGTCGCACCGGTATAGATATCCATCCGGGAGCCGAAATCGGGGAGAGCTTTTTCATCGATCACGGAACAGGCGTAGTCATCGGCGAGACAGCCTCAATAGGCAAGAGGGTGCGCATCTATCAGGGGGTTACACTGGGAGCCTTGTCTCTTTCCAAAGAGGATTGCCAGCGTCTGAGAAATAAAAAGCGCCATCCATCAATTGGGGATGACGTCATTATTTATGCCAACGCTACCATTCTCGGCGGCGAGACGGTTATCGGTGATCGTTCGGTTATCGGAGGTAACGTTTGGATTACTCATTCTGTGCCGCCGGATACGGAAGTATTTATCGAAAAGCAAGATTTGATTTTTGGCGAGAAGAAATTTAAAGCACAAGCGGTAAAAAAGGGCTTCAAATAATATATCTTTATGCCATCGACTGTACTGTTCCGACTCACTTTTGTGGAGATGGGACATGGTTACGCAGCAGCTCGGCAAATTGTTCGGGCACAATGGGTTTACTGAAGTAATAACCCTGCATCTCATCACAGGAGTGGTCCTTTAAGAAGTTCATTTGTTCTATCGTTTCTACGCCTTCGGCCACGACGGTAAGACTGAGAGTCTTGCCCATAGCTATAATCGCCTCGGTAATCGCCTTGTCTTCAGCGTCCTTCGGGATGTTGCGGACGAATGATCTGTCCACCTTCAGCGTATCAACAGGGAAGTGCTTAATCTGGGCCAGAGATGAGTAACCGGTGCCGAAATCGTCGATAGCAAGACGTACACCCAAGCTCTTGATTTTGGCTAACACAGCGATCATGCGTGTGGGGTTATGCATCACCATGCTTTCGGTAATTTCCAACTCCAGCAGGTTTGGTGCCATGCCGGAATCATTCAGGGCTTTTTTGATATCTTCTATTAAGAATTCATCCATAAGTTGGCGAGGTGATAAATTTACCGCCATGCAGACAGGGGGAAGGCCCTCGCGCTGCCAGGCGACATTTTGTGCGCACGCGGTTCTCATTACCCACCTGCCGATGGGTATGATCAGCCCGGATTCTTCGGCTACCGGAATAAATTGCGTGGGTGTTACGGAACCGAGGTAGGGATTCTGCCAGCGCAGCAGAGCTTCCACACCGGTGATTGCGTTCGTTTTGAAATCCACTTTGGCTTGGTAGTGCAAAGACAGTTCATTGCGCTCCAGCGCAAAGCGCAGGTTTGTTTCGATTGATAGGAGTTCCAGCGATTTTGATTGAATATCAACAGAATAGAACTGATAATTATTCTTGCCTTCTTCCTTAGCGAGGTACATGGCTAAATCGGCATTTTTCATCAGGGATTGCTCGTCTACTGCATCCCTTGGAAACACGCTGATGCCGATGCTTGCCGTCACGCGACATTCTTCACTCACAAGATTTACAGGTTTGATGACGGCGGAAAGTATTCTGCCGGCCACTATTTCGATTTGGCTTAAATCGCTTAATTCCTCAATCAATATTACAAACTCGTCTCCTCCCAAACGGGCAACAATATCAACTGCCCGCAGAGTTTGCTTTAACCGCATGGCGATTTCCTGCAGCAATTGGTCGCCGGCCTCGTGGCCCATGGTATCATTGATGGTTTTGAAGCGATCCAGGTCGAGGAACAACACGGCAAACTGCCGCTGATAGCGCCGCGCAGCCTGGATGGCGTGATTTAGTAGTTGGCTGAACATCAAGCGGTTGGGCAATCCCGTCAGAGCGTCGTGTGTCGCCATGTACTGAATCTTTTCTTCGGCGCGTTTGCGCTCAGTGATGTCATGTCCAACTCCGCGAAAACCGACTATCTTGGCCTCCTTGTCCAATTTGGAAAAAATGGAAAACTCGGCAGAGGTGACAGTGCCGTCCGTCCGGACAAATTCATAGGGAAAATTTTTGCTCGGCTTACCTGTTTTATAGACCTGATTGAACAACCTGTAGACCGAATCTGAATCTTCCTTTTTGATGAAGGACCGAAAATTCAGACCGGTTAGCTCTTCTGGAGAATATCCCAAGATATTAGCGAAAATATCGTTGAAAAAGGTTATATTGCCTGTCAGGTCTGTTTCAAAGTACCATTCCTCCATTTCATTTATTATGGTGCGATATCTCTCTTCCGACTGCCTTATTGTCTCTTCTAATAGTTTGCGCTCGGCCCCGCGTTCGAAGTTGTCCAGTGCAAACACGACGTTCTCTGCCATACCTTCGAGAAGCTTGACGATTTCGCCGTCAAAAGCTCGCTTCTCGGTAGCATAGAAAATCAAGGCACCAATTGACTGACCGTTCCTAAGAAGCGGCACGACGGCGGCACTGCCCACTTTTTCCACATTTTCACGCCAGGCCAACGAGACTGCGTCTTTGAGATAGTCGTTGGAAACGCAAGGTTTGCCTGTACGGAAGGCCGTGCCGACGAACCCCTTTCCCTCGGGAATTGTCTCATCGAGGGAGATGCGGGCTTTACGCAGGCTGTCCATACCGGCGCCACTGGCTGATGCCACTCTTACCCATGTTGTTCCCGGATCAAAAAGAAGAATTCCCGTGGTGATGAATTTGCCACCGTCGACGGCTGCGTCACATACCCGCTGATACATCTCTTCAGGTGATTTGGCGTGTAAGATCGTTTCATTGGTTGCACTTAAAGCTGCGAACATCCTCCCGAGCAAGAGCACAGATTGTTCGGCGAGCCAGCGCTGGCTGATATCATGGGTAATGGTCACGATAATCCAGCGGTTGCCGATATTCAGTGCGCGCCGGTGCAGCTCGACGATCGTCCGTGTGCCGTCTTTAATACGGCCTCTCATTTCTATCGTGATACCGGCGGGAGCGGCGGCAATGGCTTCATCATAAGCGTGCTCAAGGGTTTTACGATCAACCAGCAACAAATCCTGAGGTGACATTTTCATACACTCTTCGCGGGTATAGCCGGTCAATCGTAAGGCTGTATCATTAGCATAGAGGAAGCGCATCGTGGTCCGATCAACGAGAAAAATCATATCGTGTGATACGTCCATGGCGGAGCGTAGCAGCGCCAGTTCCTCTTCAGATTGTTTCCGCTCGGTGATATCGCGAGAGATCCCTCTGAATCCAACTGGTGCACCATGACGATCCTTGAGCAGAGAAATCGAAACTTCAAAAAATCCGATAGTCCCGTCTTTCCTGGTAATTTCCAATTCCAATGCATTAATAGGTATTCCCGTGTCGTAGACTTTCTTGAAGGCATGAAAAGTTTTCTGTGCGTTTTCTGGTGTTTGAAAGCTTCGGTTGTCTATCCCGATTAATTCTTCTTGGGAATATTTCAAATGCTGACAAATAACATCGTTGATGAAAACGTATTTGCCGGCAATGTCCAACTCAAAATAACCTTCTGTGATGGTTTCAATAATATTCCGGTATTTTTCTTCACTCTGGCGCAACACTTCTTCCGCCTGTTTGCGTTCGGTGACATCCCGGGCAATACCCCGAAATCCAATCGGTTCACCTTGGGAATTTCTTATAAGAGATACGGATATTTCATTATAAGCTTGAGTGCCGTCTTTTTTGGTAAGTTCCAAGGCATAGGCTTTTACAGGTATTCCTGTTTTATAGATTTCAATAAATAGATTAATCAATAGTTTACGGTTTTTTTCACCGGCATATTGAGCGCGCTCCATTGCGATTAATTCCTCACGGGTATATCCGAGATTATTGCACTCTGCATCATTAATAAAGGTGAACTTACCGGTAAGATCAGTCTCAAAATAACCGTCCTGGATGGTTTCGATGATAGTTCGGTATTTTTCTTCACTCTGGCGTAACACTTCTTCTGCCTGCCTGCTCTCGGTTCTGTCCCGCACAATACCCCGAAACGCAAATATCCGGCCGGAAGCATCTTTCATGGGAGTTATAGAAGTTTCTAAATGTTTTCGAAGCCCGCTTTTGGTAATAATTTCATATTGAACTTCTTTTTCGGATTCATCTGTGGTGTATACCTTGTTGTATCTTGCAAATATCTTCTTGGCGTTTTCTTCATCCATTAGATCGCGATAGTTCTTTTTTATTAATTCTTCTCTAGGATAACCCTGAATTTTGCAAAGCGCTTCATTAAAAAAGATAAAGTTGCCGTGCAAGTCAAGCTCTGTGTATCCATCTTCGATATTTTCCAGAATGGTCCGGTATTTTTCTTCACTCCGGCGCAACTCATCTTCCATACGTTTGCGCTCGGTGATTTGCCGTGAAAGTCCGCGGAATCCAATGGGCTTTCCTTTTGAATCTTTTACGAGGGATACAAGCAGTTCAGCAATTGCCTTGGTTCCATCTTTCCTGGTAACTTCATAATCAAAAATTTTACATGATTCTCCTGTTTTGTAAAGATTGCTGAACGCTTGAAAGGCTTTTTTTGCATTCTCTTCATCTGTATATTGCCGATTGTTCATCCCGATCAATTCTTCCCGGGAATATCCCAGATTCTTGCACTCCGCGTCATTAACGAAGGTAAAATTCCCCTCAAGGCTAATTTCAAAATACCCCTCTTCCATATCCTCCAGAATAGTGCGGTATTTTCCCTCACTCCGGCGCAGTTTATCCTCTATGTGCTTATGTTCGGTAATATCTATAAAGCTGCCCAGAGCGGCCCGCTTTCCTTTATAGGTGATGGAAGTGATCATCTCCATGACCCATATTATCTCACCTTTCTTCGTGACGAATCTGTATTCATAGCTGCCGCATTTTTCCGTTAGGCAATTAATGGCCTTTTGCCTGACTGTTTCTCTATCTTCGGGATGAACGAAATCGAGGGGATTTGTGCTTAATAAATCGCTATGTGAATAGCCGCTGAGCCTCTGAAAAAGAGGGCTTACGTAAGCAAACTTTCCGTTTTGAACAATATAAATCCCGACACACACATTAGATATTATTTCTTCGGTAATATTAGCAAAATCGTTTTGTTTGGAATTTAATTTTTTGTTTGGTTTGACTGCTGATTTCTTTTTAACAGCTGGTTTGGTTTTAGAGGCTGATTTAGATTTAACTGCTGATTTAGGTTTAACAGGCATACTCCTTTAACCTCCTTTGAGCTTTATGATGAAAAAATCTCCATTCGTTATAATCAGCCCTGAGCCATTATTAATGTAATTATTATACATTGTTAAAGTTTAAATTGAAAGAAATATTCTGTCGCTATTAGGAGAATTTACCGGATAATATGCTATTTATATTTGAGTATTGCAATAAACAATTTTATAAATTATTAAATATTGTAACCAGGCCATTGGCGGCAGGAGCAATAAAACTAAAGAAGATTATCTTTCTCATCAGAAAAGGAGATGGACAATGGTTCGCTCAAAAAACTTGACGGTTAGGAAAATTAGGGCCGCTGTTTTGCGTAAAAAAGACAGTCCGCTCAGAATGGAAACGCTGAGTATGGAAGGACCGCAGGATACAGAGGTGCTCGTGAGAACGGTAGCTTCCGGAGTCTGCCATACGGATGTCAGCATGATTCATCACTGGGAAACAGCTGACGGCCCGCAGGTCTTGGGGCATGAAGGCGCGGGCATTGTTGAGCTGACCGGAAAAAAAGTAAAGATGCTCCGGCCCGGCGATCATGTCGTTTTGTCGTACCAATCTTGCGGCACATGCCGCGAGTGTAAAAAAGGGCGTCCGACAAAATGCCGCCGATTTTATGAACTGAATTTCGGCTTCCACCGTTTGGACGGCAGTAATGCCCTTGAGCCCAGTGGCGTGCGCGGGCATTTCTTCGGCCAGTCTTCCTTCGCCACCCACACGCTGGCGACTGAGCGCAACCTGGTAAAGGTGCCGAGAACGCTGCCATTGGAATTGC
>DLME01000240.1 GCA_002479215.1 Syntrophaceae bacterium UBA7544 | reverse complement strand
CCCGCGTGCGAAGCTTAGCGGGGCAATATAAGTATCCCGCGAAGCGGAGGGTAATGAGACTCAAACTTCAAAAGCGAAGTGAAGAGAAGTTTGTTAGCCGAATTATCCCGCTAAGCGAAGGGAATACCCCACAGCTTGCTTTGGGGTTCGTACCCGTGATTACGGATTGAAATTCTGCATTTTTGTCGAGGTTGATGATTTATGGATAACAGGAAGAAACACTCTAAATGCTAAAAATAATATTTTTAAGATTATGTGCTTTTTCTTAAAAATATCGAAACAATATTTTACTGTGAAAGACTAGCCCCATTTTATCATTACGCTGAAAAATTAATACCGTTGCCCTATTTCTCCGCATCTTCGCTTGCTTTTCTCGCCATTTCTTCGGTGGCTTGAGTAACTCTGTTCATCGCATCACTGGACTGTTTGGCTTTGTCTATAGCCGGCTGGGCTTGCTCTGCACCGCCCATCATAACTGTAGCCATCGGTTTGGCGAAATACTTGGCCCAGTAAATCGCAACAACTATGATTATTACGATTATCACAAACAAAACTAACTTCGAGATACCTTTTTCGTTTTTCATTGTTTTGGCCCTCCGTTAGAATAAATATGTCCCCTTTCAGTATTTTTTGGTTAAAATTTGTTTTCGTTAATATGAAGCATAGGAAAAAGGATATTGCATGTCAATTAAATATTAACTACAAAATATAAGGTGTGATGTCGATGTTTGTCTTCAGGAGAGAACTGCGTTTATTACGGATTGAAGTCCTGCATTTTCGTCGAGGTTGACGTTTTGTTTAGTACAGGAAGGAAGGGATGAAAAAAAGATCCTCAACAACACCTACCTATCAATGGCTTTCGACTTGGAATTAAAGTGAGGATTACCACTTGTTACGATGACTCTTCGCTCCTCCTGTGTTCACGCGGATCGATCAAGTTCTTTCCTCACTGCCATTCCCAGCTTCTCTATGACATAAGGCTTTTTCACGTATTCGCCGACACCGAGGGCATGTGCGGCATGCACCCGATTCGACTCCGAAAAACCGCTCACGATAATCGCTTTTTGTTTCGGCTGAATCTCCAGAACACTTCTATAGGTATCGAGTCCATCAATACCGGGATCCATAATCATGTCCAAGATCAAAAGATCAACCTTATGCTCCTTTATGTAAGCTATTGCTTCCTCGCCGCTGGAAACGCTGGATACTTTATAATTCAATTTCTTCAGCATTTCCTCCGCCAAATCGCGCTGCTCTCTCACATCATCCACTACCAGAATGGTCTCCCCCTTCCCCATGTATTCGGAAATGGATACAGACGCAGCTTCAACGAACATTTCTTCCCTCGTTACAGGAAAATAAAGGGTAAAGGTGCTCCCTTTTCCTTCCTCGCTCTGAACATCAATATAACCGTTATGGTCCTTTACCGTTCCCCATACCACCGCCAGCCCCAGACCCGTGCCGGTTCTCCCCATCACCTTCTTCGTGTAAAAAGGCTCAAAAATCCTGCCTCGATCCTCCGCAGGAATTCCCTTCCCCGTATCCGACACCATGAGAACCGCGTAATATCCTTCTTGCACCTCTTCATATCCCTTGACGGGTCTGTCCAGATACTGAACCATGGTGGTTATGGTGACGCCCCCCCCGGCCGGCATGGCCTCCGCCGCATTCAAAAGGAGGTTCATTATCGTCTTGGACAGTTGCACACGGGATCCCTTCACCGGGAGCAGGCCCTGTGCCAACCGGATCTCAAAACGCACATTCGGTTGATACACCTGGATTTCCTCCTGCTCAGGGGTCTTCATGTACTCGGAAATCACGTCGTTCAAATTCAGCACTTTAGTATAAACCACGCCTCGTCTGGCCAGTGTCAGCAGATCCTGAACGACCGCAGCCGCTCTCTGCCCGGACTGTCGGATCGTTACAATTGCATCTCTCAGGGGACTCTCTTCCGGCAAGTTCATCAGAATCAGATCCGGATAACCCACGATGCCACTTAAAATATTGTTTAGATCATGGGCGACTCCTCCGGCTAACGTGCCTAAGGCCTCCATTTTCTCGGCCCGGCGGAGACGTTCTTCCATGCGCTGACGCTGCTCTTCAGCCCTTTTGCTATCGCTGATGTCACGACTCACGCCGAGTATTTCAATGGTTTGACCATTCGAATCGCGCACGAATTTTGCTCTTACTTCCGCCCAGACCGTCGATCCGTCTTTACGAACCAGCTCCAGTTCTATGACGCGTGACCGCGACAAATCTTTTGGCTCTTTCTTATCTATTTCCAGCTCTTCGGCGATCGCTTCCGTTGCCGATTTGTAAGAAGAGGGCGCCACTATCTCCTCTACGCTCTTCAAAAGGTATTCTTCCTGGGTATAGCCAAGCATTTGTTTGATGGAAGGGTTGCAATAGGTAAACCGCAGCATATTCAAATCCAAAACCCAAATGACATCGGATATGCTTTCGGCAAGAAGGCGATACTTGTCCTCGCTCTCCTGCAGCGCCTCCTCCGCCCGCTTGCGCTCGGTGATGTCGCGGATATTCATGATAAAACCTGCAACAGCTGGATTATCTAAGAGGTTTTTCCCCAGCCCATCACAATAATGTTCCGAGCCATCTTTATGCACCATGCGGAATGCATTGGGGATAGCGGAGTCTATTGTCAGAATAGCCTTGCCGAAATCACCAACAGCACGTTCAATGTCATCCGGATGAATAAACGTGAACCCACTTCTACCGATTAGTTCCTCCGGCTTGTATCCGGTAAAACGCTCGACAGAACGGCTGCAATATTTTATGTCTCCGTTATTATCCGTAATGATAATCATGTCTGAAGAGTTTTCTGTAATTTCCTTAAAGTATTTTTCGCTCTCCCGCAGTGCCTCCTCGGCCTGCTTGCGGGCACTGATGTCTCGGGTTACACCGATAATACCGATCGGTTTTCCGTCTTGGTCGGGAAGGTACTTCAATTCATTTTCTGTCCAGATAGTTGACCCGTCCTTACAATATTCTTCCAATTCAATGGTCAGCTTGTCCCTTATACGGTCAGGGTTGCCCATTAATACTTTATTTTCCTCTTCCATAACCTGGAGAGCATATTGCAAAGACTCTGGTGTCAACACCTCATGCATCTTTTGTGACATTACTTCTTCTACGGTGAAACCACGAAACCTTTGGACAGAAGGGCTGATGTAGGTAAAATTAAGGTTCATATCTACGGTCCAGATGATATCAGCGACGTTATCAGTCATAAAACGATATTTACTCTCGCTCTGCCGCAACGCCTCCTCCGCCTGCTCGTGGCCGGTAATTTCCTGTTCAAGTGCCCGATTAATGATCTGATAATCCGCTATTCGCTTTTCCACACGCTCTTCCAGTTCTTGATTGACCTTGTTAATCTTTTCCCGCTCAATCTCCAGTTGTTGCGTCAGGAAAAAATCACGCCGGGCATAGAATTCGATGGAATAACAGGCCAGCATTCCAATGACGTTTGCGCTGATGAAAAAAAAGTTGTTGTTGAGTAGAACGGCAAAGGGCGTCGGACTGATCCAGATGGCCGCGATTTCGTACAATGCCACCAGCACCCATCCGGCTAATGACGCCCAAATGAACAAGATACGGATGAAGGTGTAGCCCCACATAAAAACAAGCAGCAGGCCGGCATAATAGGAATAATTGACCGGCGGCGGGGCAATAACAATCATGCAAATAATACCCCCGCCAGCCAGAATGTAAACGCCCGCCAGGAGAGGCTGCATATACCGTTCAAAGGACTTGGAAAACGATGCCAGGAAAGTCCCGAAAAGCACGGGACAGACGATAACAAAACGAATAAACCATATGGTGGATTTTTGTTCCGGCATGAGTAGCGCGTCTAGGATACCGAAAGATGCGTATAATAGCGCTCCCAAGACCAGGGATATGCGGATGTGGGGGAGTGACACACGATAGTAATCGCTCAGAAATGGCGCTTCGAGTTTCGACGAGTTCCCGGAGAATTTCAGCGTCAGTAGATGCAGTTTCATAACGTACCTTATGCACTATGACTAATTGCCCGATTTGCTTTTTTGAACCGAGTAGACCCGTTTCTTCCGATACCATTAGGTTGAGGTCTGCTTTCTCCTTTAACCGCCATGATTTTTGGCGTTGCCACAGTATTTCAAC
>DLME01000241.1:36099-38321 GCA_002479215.1 Syntrophaceae bacterium UBA7544 | reverse complement strand
CCTCTGGGGTATGCTGCAGGTGGCGCCCAAATCCTTCCATGAAAATGCCGCCAGAGCCGGGTATAAGCAGGGAGCGACACTGGGCGAGGAAATCTTTCAGCAAATCATGGATCATCCCGAAGGCATCTGGATGGGAAAAGTAGATCCGGAAAACAATATGACCGAACTCAAGACGGACGACAGCAAAATTAATCTTTATATTCCTGAACTGCTCGATGAACTGCAAAGTATTGAAGCGCAAAGAGAAGAGGCGGCGCTGGTCATGCCTTCCCATTTTCCGCTCATTCTGATGGCCGGACGGCATATCTCCATCAACGCCAACACACTGATGCGCGATCCCGCCTGGAACGAAGGCAAACGCGCCTGTACACTGGCCATGCATCCGTACGACGCGACGGCCCTGAATTTGAAGGACGGTCAGCAGGTGAAAGTGACGACGGAAGTGGGCAGTGAAGAAATCGAACTGGAAATAACGGATACGGCACACAAGGGACATGTGGTGATTCCGCATGGTTTCGGTCTGGTTTACAACGGCAAAAAATATGGGTTGAATGTGAACCGCCTAACGAAGAATACCCACCGGGACCAGTTTGGAACACCTATGCATCGCTATGTGCCGTGCCGGGTGGAGGCAATCTGATTAATATCTGACCAAATCTAAATCCCTCGCTCCTCAAGGAAAGGGGGTTGAGGTGAAGCATTATAAAACAGGAGTAAAGCATGAACATCGGCCAGTACACTTTTGATGAATTCATCAAGAAGATAAAAGTTTTCCATGGCAGCATCGCACCGGGAATAGTAGCGGGTGGCATCATGGTGGATATAGCTAGGGCCAACCTCCCTCAAGGCGAGTTTTTCGATGTCATCTGTGAAAGCCAGCATTGTTTACCCGATGCCGTGCAGCTTCTTACCCAGTGCACCATCGGCAATCGCTGGCTCAAGATTGTCGAAACAAGCCGTTACGCCCTCACTTTTTACAACAAGTACACGGGTGAAGGCATCCGGGTATATCTCGATGCAAAGAAGCTTCAGGAATGGCCTGCTATCAAGGCCTGGTTCCTGAAGGAGAAACCGAAGAAAGACCAGGACGAGCAACAGATACTCGATGAGTTCCGCGGGGCTGGTACGAGCATTTACAGTATGGCAAAGGTCACAGTGAAGTCATTATATATCACATCCCCGGGGAAGAAACGTTCGGGTATCAGCTTATGCCCTTCCTGTGGTGAGGCTTACCGGACGGATTTGGGAGGAACCTGTCCGGCATGCAAGGGCAATGGTCCATACCTTTAGAGCGAGTGGAACTTAGACGAAACCCAGCAATTCAATAGGTACAAATTATGATGAAACGGAGTAGCATATGGACCCATCAATTCTTGCCTATCTGATCATCTGCATCTTCATTGTGGCCATTCTCTATTCCTGCGTCGGTCACGGGGGTGCCTCCGGGTACATCGCCGCCATGACACTCTTCGGTTTGACGCCCATGGTCATCAAGCCCACGGCTCTGGTGCTGAATATCCTGGTCTCCGCCATAGCCTCCGTCCAATTCTACCGGGCCGGGTATTTCCGATGGTCAGTATTCTGGCGATTCGCGCTGACATCCATACCATTTGCCTACATCGGCGGCTACTATGTGCTCCCTGCCTACACCTATAAGTACATCATTGTCTTTATCCTCTGGTTTTCTGCAGTTCATCTCTTTATCCGGCCGGTCATGCAGACAAATAAAATACGACTTCCCTCAACCGCCTTCACCCTGCTCATGGGTACCGTTCTCGGACTGTTCTCCGGCCTCATGGGCGTGGGCGGCGGCATTTTTCTTAGCCCGCTCCTCATCCTCATGGGCTGGTCCAGAAATAAAGAAACTGCCGCGGTATCGGCTTTCTTCGTTTTGGTCAACTCATGCTCAGGGCTCTTGGGTTTCGCGAGCGGAGATCATGCAATCCCCTCCTATGCTCTTACATTTGCCCTTGCGGCTGTCTCCGGCGGATTTGTGGGATCATACATGGGAAGCAGACAGATCTCGGTTTTGGGCGTGCAGAGACTCCTGTCCGTTGTCCTGGTAATAGCAGGATCTAAAATATTGTTTACGTAACTTTCTAAATATATAAGAACTCCCGATAATCATTCAATAGCATTATGATGATTAATGGTAATATTGATGATAGAAGAAAAGGTATCAAACCTGAAACCATAGATAGAAAAATAATCAGATAATGTCT
>DLME01000241.1:0-36036 GCA_002479215.1 Syntrophaceae bacterium UBA7544 | reverse complement strand
AGAAAAATAATCAGATAATGTCTTAGCCGGGCAGTAATTCTTTTATATTTTATGCTGACTATATATTTCCGGCTAGTTGTAAATAGTTTAATTGTGCGACAATCGAGTCTATGAAAAAGCAAATATCAATATGAAAAAAAATATGACGGGAATCATTTTAGCCGGTGGAAAAAATTCCCGTATGGGAATGGAAAAAGCATTTCTTAAAATTGGCGGAATTCGGCTAATTGATAGAATTCTCGGCGTATATAAAGAAATATTTACCGAAATAATTATTGTAACTAATGAGCCATTAGCCTATACGGAATTTACGGAAACTATTATCGTAACCGACATTTACAAAGAGAAAGGGGCTTTGGGCGGTATTTATACAGGCCTCTTTTTTGCCTCTCACGATTACTCTTTCGTTGTCGCCTGCGACATGCCTTTTTTAAACAAAGATTTCATTATTTATTTAACTGAGCTTGTAGGCAACTATGACATTGTGGTTCCCCAATTGCCCGAAGGTTTTCAGGCGCTGCACGCTGTCTATTCCCAAAATTGTCTTTCCACGATAGAAAGCCTGCTGATTGCGGATAAACTTAAAATCACTGCATTCTATAAAGAAATGCGTGTGTTGATTATTACTGAAGAAAAGATTAAACCATTCAACAAAAATGGGCTCCTTTTCCTCAACATTAACACGCGGGAAGATTTAAAATACATCTATAAAAATAAAAGACTTCACTGATGAGGGACTCACTGTCCGGCAAGTGGTTGACTTTTACATATCAGTACCCATGAGAAATTTCTTCAACCAAGTCAGTAAATGAGGTCAAATTTTATTTTTCAACCTTTCTTTCCGTAATCATTAACCTCCATCTCATTGCAAATGTGTAACTTTGTAGGTGAAGTCAAGTATTGTGAGCTTTGCTTAAAACAAAAAACGGGGCATGATTGGAAGTGAAAAATTCCGGCGTGCGCTGGACTATTGGCGCTACGGCCGGATATTTTTTGAAAGTTTTTTCCAAAAAATTGCGCACAACCGGCCGGTGCCAGCCCAGAGGATGCTGAAAATTCTTGTAAAGAGACAGGTCGCCCTCATAAAAATCGCCGGTTTCCAGGCTTTGCGCCTCAATGCTCCCGGAAGGTAAATTAAAAATCGCCAGATTCAAAAAATCAATGCAATCCTGATGCTCAATTGCGAAATCCAAGGTCTTCATGGCGCTGTCTTTAGATTCCGGCGGAGTTCCGAAAAGTAAATATACATAAGTGGCAATGCCTGCTCTCTTGAGCGATTTTAGAACAGCCGAAGCCGTCGGTATATCTATCCCTTTATTCAATTGGTCAAGCACTTCCTGATCGCCGGATTCAATCCCCAGCTTAAGCATAACGCAGCCGCTCTTCTTTAAAGCCAGGCAAAAATCATCATCCGCCACGTGTGCTGTAACGCGCGTAAATCCATACCAGGGAATGCCCAGCGGTTCTTGAGCCAGTGTTTTTAACAGCGCCGGACTTATGGCGTTATCTAAAATATGAATCAATGCCGGATTCATCTGCCGGGTAAGTACCTGCAATTCTTCCAAAGCTTGAGAAACGGGCAATGGTAAATAAGGGTTCTCTTCCGATTTTTCCGGACAAAAAGCGCAGTTGTGCCAGTAACAGCCGCGGGAACTGCTATAGGGCAAAATAATGCCGGGAGCAAAATATTGATTACCAAAAAATTCTTTATAGTCGGGCGGGTAATTTATCCGGCCATCGTTGATTCCTAACAATTGCAATAATTTTTTTTCTCCGGCGCCAGCCACCATTTCATCCACAAGCCCGTTAAAAATATCACTGCGGGCACCCAGCTTTACCCACGAAGTTGTCAGCGACCCGCCCAAAATAATTTTCTGCCGCGGATTGACACGCTTGATAAAACCGATCATGGCGAAAGTGCAAAGAGCCTGACTTAGATAATTTAAGGAAAAGCCGATAAATTCCGGTCCTTCTTTTAATGCATCAGTCAAACGGGTCTCCAAGTATGGGTAAAAGGGATTATCTGGATATTTTTCAGCGGCACAAATTAAATCAGAGCTCTTCACCGGCGTGAGATTGCTATCGTGATAATCGGCGAGAGACATATCAACGCTCCTGGCTTTGCCCGATGAATTTAAAAGACGGTTAATGTCGGAGACAACCAGCTGATACATGCTTCTATTGCTGTACGTCGCTATATTCCATAGGGCAGCAAGATTGCGTTGCAGATTTTTTACGGCGCGCAATGTCCAGCGGTCCGTTGCTGTATTATTTTGGGCAGCATTTTGTATCAAGTAAAGGATACCTTCCAGATTGGCATCAATGACTTGGTGGTTGATATTATATGCTTTCAGGCAGGAGGATAATTTGGCGATGCCCGCCGGCGGTTCCGCCGGCTTGGCAATTGGCGGATGAATTAAAATGATTTTTGGATTCATCAGATGCAAATTATTTTGAATATTTTTTTGTCTACTTAACATCTCCTTAGTATTTAATTATTGCTTGCACAAGGCCAATTTTCGGCTATCATTTCCAGCTTGACAGGAGGCGCTCTTTACGCAATAGTTCCGCGCAATGGTTAAATAGTAAAAAATTCGATTCTAAATAATCTTTTGGTACGTTGTGAAAAATGAAATGATCAAACCTCCCGGCAGCAGAGGTAAAATAATACTGCCTCTCTGCACGGCGATATTTATCACTCTGTTAACGAGTGCTTCATTCTCAGCCGAGAAATACCCATCGCCGCGCGGAGCAGTCAATGATTTTGCCAATGTAATTGATTCGGCCGATACTGCAAGAATGGAGGCGTTGGCGAGCGAAGTATTGCAGAAAACAGGCACGGCTGTTGTCGTGGCAACTGTTGATACTGTCGGCGAGAACGGAGATTACAGCCTTTATGCCAATGGCCTTTACAAAGCGTGGGGTATCGGAAAAAAAGGTGAAGATAAAGGTGTTTTGATTTTCCTTACCGTCAAAGAAAGAAAAATCCGCATTGAAACCGGCTATGGAGTGGAAGGGATACTGCCGGATGGTTTAGTCGGTGAAATACTGGATAAGTATGTTATTCCGCTGCTTAAGGACGGCAATTACGGCCAAGCCCTTTATAACGGGATGTATGCCTGTTCTGTTTATATTGCCAAAGATGCCGGTGTTCAATTAAGCGGATCGCCGACTCCATACCGGACCAGAACCCGAGCAGAGAATAAAGGCATTAATATTTTTGGAATAATTGTTTTTCTTGTTGTGGCCGCTCTGCTTTTAGGTACAAGAACAGGCCGATCAATGCTCCCCTGGTTGTTGCTTCTGTTCTTGAGTGGCGGCCGTGGCGGTGGCGGCGGTTTCGGCGGCGGGTTTGGCGGCTTTGGCGGGGGCGGCAGTGGCGGCGGCGGAGCCGGCCGAGATTTTTAACAAACTAATCGGGTGTATAATATGGCAAAAATACCAGATAAACCACAAGATGTTTTTGTTCCTTTAACTCAAGACTATCTGAAAGTATTCGGCAGAGAACTTGTTTCTCTTATTCTTTACGGTAGCGCTGCCGGCGGCTCTTATATCAAAGGCAAGTCGGATATTAATTTGCTTTTGGTTTTGACGCCGGAAGGTATAGATAAATTAGCGGATGCATTTGCTACCACTAAATACTGGAAAAAACGCGGCGTCGCCATACCATTAATTATGACTAAAGCCTTCATTAATACTTCTTTGGATTGTTACCCCATCGAATTTTTGAATATGAGAAATAACCATATTTTGATTTATGGCGAAAACGTTCTGGAACAGATAGATGTCAGCCCGGAAAATTTGCGTTTGCAAATAGAAAGGGAACTAAAAGGAAAGCTGATTTTGCTGCGTCAGGGTTATCTGGAAGCCCAGGGCCAGCCGCTGCAGCTGAAAAATTTAATCAGCCGTTCCTTTACAGCATTTATTTCCATTTTTAAAGCTCTGCTTTATTATAAGCATGATGCCGCGCCGCGGAAAAGGCGCGATACAATCAACGAGCTGGCTAAAGTTTTTGCAATTGATGCCGAAGCGTTTCTCCAATGCGCGGATATTAAAGAAGGGAAGAGCAATTTGTCCGGCGATAATATCGTCAGACTCTTTACAAAATATACTCAGGAAGTCGCGAATATGTGCAATATCGTCGATTCATTATAAAATGAGCTAACATAATTTAGGAGGATTAAAATGGAATCAGGAAAAAGAAATTTAATCATCGTGCTGGTGGTAATACTTGTTATCGCTCTTGCCATTTACTCACTTTTTGCCGGCAACTACAATAAATTTGTCAAGATGGATGTGGCGATAAAAGCCGCCTGGTCACAAGTGGAAAACCAGTTGCAGCGCCGTTATGATTTGATTCCCAATTTAGTGGAAACAGTCAAAGGTTTTGCCAAGCAGGAAAAAAGTGTTTTTGTGGAAGTAACCAACGCGCGCGCGAAAGTCGGCGGGGCGGGCAATATTCCAGATAAAATTGCGGCCAACAATCAATTGTCCGGCGCCTTGAGCAGACTGTTATTGGTAGTAGAAAGATACCCGGATTTGAAATCGAACCAGAATTTTATGCGTCTGCAGGATGAACTGGCCGGCACGGAAAATCGAATTGCCGTGGAAAGAATGAGATATAATGAAGCGGTCAAGGCTTATAACGAGGCCATCAGATCATTCCCCGCGAACATAATCGCCGGTATGTTCAATTTTAAAGAAAATCCTTATTTCGAAGCGCCTAAAGAAGCCAAAACTGCTCCCCAGGTAAAATTCTAAGCGTAAGACGTCTTTTTATGGAAATAATGAGCCCCGGACTTTAAACAATTAAAGGCCGGGGTTTTTAATGAGACTCAAATTTCAAAAACGAAGTGAATAACCTGAAGGTCACACGTTGAAATTTGTTAGTCGAATTATACCGGTGGAGTTTCTCCGTAGAATGCCGTCTTCCACACTCCGTTTTCAACTAATATCCGGGAAGGTTCGTTAGGATTTGGCGGCCGTTTATAAGCATCAATACTGTATTCGGGATCATGTGGTAACTTGAGGCTGTTTCCCGCTAATTGCGGCAGGATGGGATAGATAATCTTTTTTTTGGTTGCGGAAAACAGTTCTTCAATATCTCTAAAGGCAGCTAACTCTTCTATGGTTTTCAGGGTGGGCGGCATTAAAATAATTTTCTGCTCGCGCTGCATTTCCAGCGCTTTTTGCGGTGTTACCCAGAGCGATTCCGTAAGCTCTACCGCATCGGCCACAGGTGTTTGACAGGGCGGCAACTTGGCCAGAAAAAAGCGGGTGTTGAACCTCATTTTTTCAAATTCCGGTGTAATCCAGTGGGCATAAGGAATCAGAGTGTCGGGAAATAACAAAATATTTTCTTTTCGGGCAATTTCCGCCAGTGTAATTTGCGAGGCATTAAGTTCCGGCCGATAATCATTGAATCTTTTAAGAACGTTCTCGTCATAAAACGAAACAAAGTTTCCAGTAGTTTTTCCGCCTAAAAGAATGCCGGCCTCTTCGAAAGTTTCCCTGATGGCGGCGACAAACAGTCCGCGCGCTTTTTCTATAGGCAGGTTATTATCCTGCAGTAGCCGGCAAGGATCAAATACATCCGCGGTCTTGATATAATTTTCGAGCTGCGGGCCGCTGTCGGTTTCTTCCAGCTGCCCGCCGGGAAACACATACGCCCCGGCCATGAAGGCCTGCTTCTGATGACGCCGCGCTAAAAATATTTCCCAGCCGCTGGATTTCGACGGCCGGATTAAAATCACGGTGGACGCATCTTTAAAAACAATTTTATTTGCTACTGAATACATAATGGAGATATTATTCTTACCGTGCCATGAATTCACGTCACACTATCTCTGAATTCCGCGTGTATCAGTACTATCACCAAAAGGAATATCATCATAGCAAATTTTGTGGGCGGGAAATTTCCAATAGATTGGCCGCAAGTTCACCCCTCAGAAGCACCTGCAATTAGCGCTCATGCTGATTGCTCTTCCGGTTGTGTTCAAATAGGTTGCTAAAACCACAGACGGGAGTGGGAATCGAACCCACATCTACTCGTTTTCACGCGAGTAGCATCACAGGTTTGAAGCCTGCGCCGCACACCAGCACGAACGTCCCGTCATCTCACTTATAAAAAGACCATTGACTGCCTGAGCCGTCCATCATAATAACCAGGCTGTGGTTATCAAAAGAAGCTTGAATTTTTCTTGTGCCATAGCTTCAACCTTCACTGTTTCTTCTAATAAATAATAATTTATAACGGCGCTTACTTAACTAATATTTTAGGAATAAGTCAAATTCCAAAAAGTTATAGTTACTCTTTGTAGATGAGAAAAATTTATGGTATGCAAAAAATATGAACACTGAACACTTCAAAAGCATCACATTGCAACAAATGGAAGCCGTTATCTCTCTGGTCGAAGAAGGGAGTTTCAGCCGTGCCGCCAAAAGAATGTCTCTGACTCAGCCCGCGTTAACGAAAAACATCAAAAACGCGGACGATTATCTCGGTGTGCGGCTGGTTAATCGCAGTAATATGGGGACTTCGTTAACGCCAGAAGGAAAAATCATCTACAATTACGCACAACGGGTAGTTAAACTCAGGGATGAAGCAAGGGAAAAAATTCTCACTTTGCGCGAAAATGTCGGCGGAAATATTTACATCAGCGCCAGCACTATTCCAGCCACATATATTCTTCCTCATGTCTTGAGTGCGTTTGGCAAAATATATCCCGATATACGAGTTTATATCAAACCGGCGGACAGCGAAGAAGCCATGAACATGGTTCTGGAAAATGATGTGGAAATAGGCTGTATCGGGAAACAACCGTCAAATAAGAAACTGATGGCGGAACCTCTATGGAAGAATCGTCTTATTTTGGCGATTCCCAAGCATCATCGCTGGCGCAAAAAGAAATCGATTACCTTGTCCGAACTATTGGACGAGCCATTCGTCGTCAGAGAAAAAGGCTCGGCAACGCGGGAATTATTTGAATCATGTTTGAAGGAATCAAAATCAATAAGTCTTTCCCAGCTTAATATTTGCAGCGAACTGGGAAGCTCGGAGGCGATAAAAGAAGGGGGCATTGCCGGTCTCGGCGTTTCCGTCATTTCCATTCATGCCGTCGAGCGGGAGTTATCTCAGGGCTTGCTTTTTGAAGTTCCACTTCAAAGCTGCAGGATGGAAAGAAACTTTTATTTAATTTATAAACATCAATTCGATTTCCGGCCAGCGCATAAAATATTCATCGATTTTCTGAAAAAAGATATCCCGAATAATTATGTGGTCTAAATTTTTCAGAATTAACACGGCCGTTGAATATAAAAACTTTCTTTGGGCTTGTTGTGAAGGAGCTTTAATTTGCTTGATTAAAACACTGAATATAAAATTATCGATATTTAATATCTGCAGATTTTATTTTGGTGCCGGAGGTCGGAATCGAACCGACATGGACGTGAAGCCCGGGGGATTTTGAGTCCCCTGCGTCTACCAGTTTCACCACTCCGGCACGGGCAGCGATTATATAGTCGGCAAGCAGAAAGTCAAGCTAAAATCTGTTGACAAGCAATTAATGCCTGTGTTAAAGGGGCTGCAAATTAATCACGTTTTATTGGGGCTGTAGCTCAGCTGGGAGAGCGCTTGAATGGCATTCAAGAGGCCAGCGGTTCGATCCCGCTCAGCTCCACCAAAAATCAAAGGAAAGGGTTTTTATCTGCTCCTCTCTTTTTAATGAGCCTCAAGTTTCAGGAACAAAGTGAATAACCTAAAGGTCACACGCTGAAACTTGTGAGTCGAATTGATCTCGCCATAGGCGGAGGGTTTCATAGATACCCGTGATTATAAATCCTTCGCTTCCTTTTTAATGTTAATTCTTTTCTCCTTAATCATGGCCATTTTATTGCCCTCCAACCATGTCTGCATTGCTTCTTCCCTTTTGATGGAAGCAAATACCTTTTTATAGGAGTCTTTTTTTGATTCAAAATCTTTCATATCCAGTTTGCTCAAATCCTTTAGCTTTAATACGACATAAGAATTATTGATGAACAGCGGCCTTTCCGCATATGGTTTCTGGACGGAAAGTTGATAAAGAGCTTCAGCCACATCCTGATTAAATCCTAACTTGGGAATAGTATTGCCCGGCATGAAGAACCCCGTTTCATTAATTTTCAAACCTTTTTCTCTGGCGATTTTATCGAAAGATTCTCCCGATTTTACCCGATCTAAAATCGTTTGCGCTTCCCTTCCGGCCAGCATATTCATTTCATTTTCAATAAAATGATTTTTTACTTCATTTTCTATATCTTTGAATTTCGGCAAATAAGCAGGCTTTTTATCTAAAACTTTCAAAAGATAATAGCCGTTTTCAGCAACAAGAATTTTACTGATTTCGTTTTTCTGCAAATCCAAAAGCACAGCGGCAAGATCTCTCATAGAGGTAAATTCTTTCGGCGGCTTATTAAGAGGAAAAAATTCCACATTATAAACTTTTAAATTATTTTTATTGCTGTAGGCATCAAAATTATCTTCTTGATAAATAACGTCATGAGCCTTTTTGGCTTCTTTGTAAGCGTTTTGCATTCCTCTTGTTTTCTTGAATTCTTTGATGATGGCATTCTTCACATCGGCCAGTGATAATTGCTTGCCTTCCTTGTTTCTATACTTATCTTTGCTGCGATTGTAATAATCGCGAACATCGGAATCGCTGATGCTGCCCGGTGAAAACACATCGCTGGGAAAAAATAGATATTTAATTTTTACCTGTTCGGGACGGCGAAATAAATTGCTGTTGTTGCTCAAATAGCTTTCGAGTTCCGCCGGCGTGGGAGTAATTTGCTTTTTTACATTCTTGCCGGAAATTTGCACAAAGTTAACGTTGATTTTTTGATTTTGCAAAACATAAATGTCGTAAATTTCCCTATCGGAAACCTTAATACCTTCGCGCACAATCGATTCAATTTTATTGGCCATTAGATCAATTTTTTGGAGAGCTTCGAAATCTTCAGCAGACGATCTATTATAGCGCAGCATTTGTTCATACTTACGTTCATCAAACACACCATCTGTTTGTAATGCCGGCATAGTTATGATCATATTCCTTAATTCCTCGTCGGAGACTTGAACCTTTAAGTCCGCGGCTTTAGCGATGATAATATGCCGGTTAATCAGGCTATTGTACGCCCTCTGTTTGAGATCCAATTTCTTCAGCATTTCCGGAGAAAGATTTGTGCCGTAACGCATTCTGACTATATCCAATAATTTTTCGTGTTCGTTACGAAATTCTGCTTCGCTGATTGTTTTTCCGTCAATTATGGCTATTGCATTCGCTGAATCTCTGCCTCTATTCGAACCGAAATAAAGGACAAAAACGAAAATGATTACCCCCAGTATTATGTACATTACCCAACTGCGCGCGTTTCTACGCAAAAATCTCAGCATAAATTCACCTCAAAAGGATAATTAATTTTGCCCTATAGCAACTAGAACTCTGGTTTTTTCTATTACAGTCACTTGTAAAAAGCAAACATAATTTAAAAAGGCGTTGATTAGGATTAGGAAATACGGTATAGAAAACATCTCCGTAAGAGAGTAAATTATATCATTTCATGTAAAAAAGACTGGAGGATAAATGCTGTTCGATTATATTTTGGGGCGATTTTCCAACGACCTGGCAATAGATCTAGGTACGGCCAATACATTGGTTTTTGTCAAGGGTAAAGGAATTGTTTTAAATGAACCTTCTGTTGTGGCTGTTCATCAAGATGCCAGAGGGATGAAAAAAGTTCTTGCCGTGGGTAATGAAGCTAAGGTCATGCTGGGTCGAACTCCGGGCAATATTATGGCTATCAGGCCGATGCGTGACGGTGTCATTGCTGATTTTGATGTAACTGAGGCAATGCTGAAACATTTTATTTTATCTGTGCATAACCGTAAAGCATTGGTTCGTCCGCGTATTATTGTTGCGGTGCCCTCGGGAATAACTCAAGTAGAAAGACGTGCCGTGCGCGAAACAATCGAGTCGGCCGGCGCCAGAGAAATTTATATAATCGAAGAGCCAATGGCCGCAGCTATCGGTGCCGGTTTGCCTATTGCCGAGCCGACAAGTTCGATGGTGGTTGATATTGGCGGCGGGACGACGGAAGTCGCCGTTATTTCCCTTGGTGGCATTGTTTATTCAAAATCCATAAAGGTTGCCGGCGATAAGATTGATGAAGCAATCATTCAATATATGAAGCGCAAATACAACTTACTTATCGGTGAAAGAACGGCTGAAACTATTAAAATCGATCTTGGTTGCGCCTATCCCCTCGAAGAAATTAAAATCGGCGATGTGAAAGGCAGGGATTTGATTTCGGGAATTCCCAAAATCATCGAAATCAATTCGGAAGAAATCAGGGAAGCCATTAACGAGCCGCTTACTCTTATCGTCGATGCTATTAAAGACGCTTTAGAAAACTCTCCGCCAGAACTTGCCGGTGATATTGTCGACCGCGGCATCGTTCTTACAGGTGGCGGAGCTCTTCTGCAAAATATCGACGTCCTCATCAGAGAAGAAACAGGCTTGCCTATAACAATTACCGATGATCCTCTGTCAGCCGTGGCCAGGGGCGCAGGCATGGCTCTGGATCAACTCGATATCCTCAAAGAGATTGCTATTCAAGTATAAAAGTATCTGGTGATAAAATGGGCTCTGCATACCTTCGTGCACAGTAATCAGCGTTCGAAGCGGTTTTATGATTATTTTCCTATTTAGGTAAAAAATGTTTTTTTTGAGAAATTATAAGACTGTTATTTTTGTTGCCGTTCTTCTTATCATAGCCCTGGTTATGCTGTCCTATAGCGTTAAGTATGATACAGGCGGGGGGTTTTTCAGAAAAATCGTGTTAGAAGCAACCGCGCCTGTGCAAAAAGTTTTGAGCATTTCCGTCAAAAGTGTAAGTGATGCCTGGCTGCGCTATATTTTTCTTGTCGGTCTCGAAGAAGAAAATAAAAATTTAAACAAAAAAATTAACGAGATCAAAGCAGAGCTTGTTTTATATCAGGAAGGTTATCTGGAAGCGCAGAGACTAAGTAAACTTCTTGCTCTTAGAGATGATTATAACTATCGTTTCATTTCTGCCCGGGTTATCGGCAGTGAGCAGGCCGCCCTATCGAAGACGATATTGATTAACAAAGGTACGGCTCATGGCCTAAAAATAGGCATGCCGGTTATGGCGACTCCGGGATTAATAGGCCGCTTGATTGATGTTTCTTGGCATGTTTCCAAAGTGCTGCTGCTTATTGATGAAAACAATAACATTGGCGCTATTTTACAGAGAACGCGAACACAAGGAATTGTTAGCGGTGCGGGCTCCCGCGGATGCATTTTAAAATATATTTATAAAAATCAGGATGTTAAGGAAGGTGATTCCGTTATTTCATCCGGCATGGGGGGTATATTCCCCAAAGGTTTGTTAATCGGCAAGGTTAGCTATGTCCTAAAACAAGATGCCGGACTATTTTTGAAAATTAATGTTGCTCCATTTGTTGATTTTACCAAATTGGAAGAAGTTTTGGTTTTAGCTTCCGAGGAACCGGGAAGTAAATAACAATGCTTTATTATTTATCGCTCCCCTTTTTATCAATATTACTGGTAGTAGTGCAAACAACTATCGCCGACATAATATTTTCCGGCCGTCTGGTGATTGAAATATCTCTAATTGCTGTCGTTTACGCCGGATTTAGGCTTGATTTAATCAGGGGATCAATCTTTGCTTTTATTCTTGGGTTTGTATTTGATTGTATCGCCGGTTCGGTAATCGGGTTATTTACTTTTATTTATGTAGTCATTTTTCTGTGCTCATTTTTTGCTTCTTTCCGGATGGCTACCGAAAAAATGTATTTCATTGCCTTGTTTAGTTTCATTTGTGCTTTTCTGGAGGAAATTTTGGTGATTTTATTTTATAATCTAACTTTTAAATTTGATATATTGGTAAATATTCCTTTTATTTTTTTACCACAGGCTTTGATGGTGGGCCTCACTGCACCTGTATTTTTTTATCTGATGCATCGGTTAGAGGTATTTTTACATGGAAAACCGCTTAAACTTGCTGAACGGACCGGAAACGTCCGAATTTCGGCAGAAGTTTAAAATCGTTTTCGCTTTATTGTTGATCATATTCTCCGTTTTGTTGATCAGGCTTTGGTATCTGCAAGTTATCAAGGGAGGAGAATTGAAGCAAAGATCGGAAATTAATTCCGTTCGTTTTCGTAAAATTACGCCTTTGCGCGGCCTGATTATGGATAGAAAAGGAAATTTGCTGGTGGATAATCTTCCTTCTTTTGATGTCGTTTACATGCCCGGCAAGGTAAAAGATTACGAGCAGTTAATAGAAAAACTCAAAATCCTGTACAAAAGGAAATCCCTGCAATTTGCCTTTGACCAGCACTTTCCCAAAATAGTGAAACCATATTTGCCGATAAAATTGGAAAAAAATGTAGGCATGGAAAAAGTAGCTGTAGTGGAGACTAATTCCGTGGATCTGCCGGGCGTCTATATTGATGTTTCACCTGTCCGTTTGTATCTCAATGGAGAAATGATGGCGCCGATAATCGGCTACACAGGAGAAATCAGCAAAGAGGAGTTGGAAGAGGGTGATGAAAAATTCACTTACGGTGATGTTTTAGGAAAGCATGGCATGGAAAAAGCTCTTGATTCTTATATCCGCGGCCGTAACGGCGCGGAACTGGTGGAGGTAAATGTTTACGACAAAGAAATGAAAAATTTAGGCCGAATCGAACCTGTTCCCGGTTATAATGCTGTGTTGACCATCGATGCTGGCTTGCAGAAAGCCGCTTGGCAAGAATTGAAAGGAAAAGCCGGCGCGGCAGTTGCTTTGGATCCCCGCGACGGTTCGGTATTGGCCATGGTAAGTTCACCTTCTTTCGATCCTCATTTATTCAACAGTGGAATTTCTTACGATCAGTGGGATAAACTGCAAAATAGTCCCTTGGCTCCTATGTCCAATAGGGCAATATCCGGTCAATATCCGCCTGGTTCGACTTACAAGCTAATAGTTGCCGCTGCTGCTTTGGAAGAAGGCATTATCACTCCCAACACTAAATTCTTTTGTAACGGTTCTTTTAAAATGGGAAATAAAACCTTTCATTGCTGGCACAAAAACGGCCACGGCTCCATAAGCCTGCATCGGGCTATTGTCGAATCATGCGATGTCTATTTTTATAATGTCGGCAAGTTACTGGGCGCCGATAAAATAGCCAAATACGCAAAACTCTTTGGATTAGGAGATGCAAGCGGTATCGATTTACCCAACGAAAAAAACGGCATTGTGCCGACGGAACAATGGAAATTGGCAAGAATGAAAGAGCCCTGGCAGCCTGGTGAAACTATATCCATAGCTATCGGACAGGGCTACGATTTGGTTACCCCGCTGCAGTTGGTTAACGCTTACAGCGCTTTGGCCAACGGGGGTACAGTATGGCGGCCGCGTTTAATAAAGCGTATCGAATCAATCGACGGTAAGACGTATAAGGAATTCGCGCCGGTAAAAAATGGAACCCTTACTTTGAGTAAAAATACTTTTGATATTTTGAGCCAGGCTTTATGGGGTGTAGTTAATGAGCAGGGCGGTACCGGAGGAGCCGCCAGAATATTAAATGCGGACGTTTGCGGCAAAACAGGAACTGCACAGGTTATTAGCTTGCCGGAAAATGAAAAAGGACGCCGCCAGAGAAAAATGGGTGTTTTGCTAAAAGATCACGCTTTGTTTGTTGGTTACGCACCCTTAAAAAATCCGGAAATAGCTGTCGCGGTGATCGTGGAAAATGCTGGTCATGGCGGCTCGGTTGCCGCTCCGATCGCCCGTAAGATTTTGGAAGCTTATTTTGAAGAAAAAGCAAAACAGCCACAAGTTATGGCGCAAAACCTAACGACAAATAAAGTAAATCCGTGATTATTTATATGTTGGGTGTTTATAATATTTAGGAGAGCTGATGATTTTTTTAAAATTTGACCGCCGCATTTTCCAGAATTTCGACTGGATGCTTCTGATGCTTGTACTATCCATTTGCGCCATCGGCATTTTAAATATCTATTCCGCAGGTTATGCTATCAGCGAAAGGCAATTTCCTTTTTATCTCAAGCAAATTCAGTGGATCGCGCTTGGATTAATAATAATGATGGTTATTTTTTTCATCGATTACCGCTTAATTATCAAAGGCGCTTATGTAATTTACGGCATTTTCATCGCGCTTCTCGCCCTGGTGTATATTTATGGTTATACAATGCACGGCTCACAAAGGTGGCTGGCCTTCGGCGGCTTTGTTTTTCAGCCTTCGGAGTTGATGAAGCTGACAATAATAATTGTCTTGGCGCGCTATTTTGACGATCATAAATCCAATGAGCCTTACAAATTAAAGGAGCTCTTTGTACCCTTTCTAATTGTTATCGGACCTTTTTTACTGATATTGAAACAGCCGGATTTAGGCACGGCATTAATCATCATGATTATTTTCGCTTCCATTATTTTTTTTGTAGGAGTTAATTGGAAATCCTTTGTTATTGCTCTAGCCGGAGGATTAATTTTAATTCCCATAGGATGGCTTTTTTTGAAAGATTATCAAAAAGAGAGATTAATTACTTTTTTTAATCCTGAAAACGATCCTTTAGGCGCTGGGTATCACATTATTCAATCTATGATAGCTGTAGGTTCGGGAGGATTTTTTGGCAAGGGCTTTTTAAACGGTTCACAAACACAATTGAAATTTTTACCCGAGCAGCAAACTGATTTTGTATTTTCCGTTTTTGCTGAGGAGTGGGGTTTTATTGGCGGGATGGTTTTGATTATCATGTTTATATCACTTATACTTTGGGGGCTAAAAATTGCCTTGCATGCCAGAGATTTATTAGGCACGATTATAGCGTTTGGAATAACAGCCCTTATTTCATGGGAAGTTATTATCAATATAGGAATGGTTTTAGGGATATTGCCGGTCGTGGGTATTCCCCTTCCTTTTCTGAGTTACGGCGGTTCGGCAATGGTTTCTTTAATGACGGCGATGGGACTGTTAATGAATATCAATGTACGAAAATTTATTTTGCAGCGCTAGCTATTATTAAAGTATATTGAAGACGTCTTTAAAAAGTTAGACGAATTACCGGAAGCATACACCTTACCGTGGAAGCGGATAGTGAATACATCTTTTCATACCGGTAATTGCCCTCTTTAGGGTTCCGAATTCAATGCTATTTAATATACGAACGATTAAGGAGAGAATATTATGTGGGAAAAAAAGCAAGAGAGCGAAGAAATCAAGGCGATTTTAGGCAAAGGAGCAGAGTTTGTCGGAAAGCTTATTTTTAACGGATCCGTCCGCATTGATGGCGATTTTCAAGGTGAAATTCATGGACAAGGATCATTGGTTGTTGGAGAAGGTGCACTGGTAAAAGCTAACATCGCGATTAAATGTGTTTACATAGGCGGCGAAGTACAGGGCAACATTGAAGCTAAAGAAAAAATTACTCTCCATTCCACGGGCAAATTTTTGGGCGATGTACACACACCGGTATTTATTATGGAAGAAGGCGCTTTCTTTGACGGTAAATCCCATATGGCCGAAGCCGTGGAAAAGAAAATTAATGATCATCAAGCAAATTGAACGGCATCAAAATTACTACAAATCCGGTAACTCAAAAGTGTAATAATTTCAAACTTCTTTAATCGCTTCTGGTTTATCATTATCGTGATAATATACGATCAGGAAAAAGTAGACTGCCGGTCATAAAAAAGCTTGACAAGCAACCAAGGTTATGATTAGTAACCCACAAGTTTTGGGTATCAATGGTAAGGTCTCTTCTGCTTTATACATTAAACATATTCAAAACATCCTTAGAGTAATTAGAAATTTATCCGTTTGAGGTTATGCATATTGATGAAAGCGGCCGAGTGAGCAAAAAGAATGTTCAACACTCGGCTTTTTTTATGAAAAAATGCAATGAGGTAAGCAATGGTTAATGTCATCCCTGATTATACGCTGTTGATCCAAGTAGTTACGTTCCTAGTATTAATTTATGTCCTTAATTTTCTTCTTTTCAAACCGATTCTCAATATAATTGACCGCCGCAAAAAACAGTTGGAAGAATCAGAAAACGAAATCAAGCTGTTTAACGATTCCGTGGATAAAAGAGCATCTGAATATGATGAAAAACTCAAACAAGCCAAAACAAATGCTTCCGAATTAAAAAAAGAAATAATCAAAGAAGGCGACGATCAGGCTAAAAGTATAGTTGACATTGTCCGTGGTGAAATACCTTTAATGACACAAGAATTTCAAAAAAAAATGGACAAAGAACTCCAAGCCGCACGGAAAATTTTGGATAATCAATCCCGAAAGCTGTCTTTGGAGATTGCCGAAAAAGTGCTGGGAAGGAGCGTCCAATGAAAAATTCCCCTCAATCGGCAAGGCCTTCATTATTCCTTTCGTTGTCCTTAATTTTTTTATTCTTTATTTCCGCATCCGCTGCTTATGCTTCCGGCGGTGAAGGCGGTCATGAAACAAATAAATGGTGGGACTTCGGCTGGAAGACATTTGATTTTATCGTGCTGGTTGGTTTCCTTTATTGGCTCTTAGCGGCAAAAATAAAAGATTTTTTTGTTGGGCGGCGCAAGGAAATTAAAGAATCGCTAGAAAATGCAGCAAAGCAAAAAACCGAAGCCGAGAAAAAATATCGGGAATATTCGGAAAAAATCGATAAAGCTTCTCTGGAAATTGACGGCATCTTTGAAATGATCAAGGAACAAGGATTCGCCGAGAAACAAAAGATAATCGACGATGCGAAGAAAGTTGCCGAGAAAATGAAGCAAGATGCTCAAGCACGTATTGAGCAGGAATTACAGAAAGCTTCTTCCCAATTGCGCATTGAGGCAGTGCAGCTTTCCGTGCAAATGGCGGAGCAGATCTTAAAAAGAAACATTACCGAGAAAGATCATGAAGCCATGGTCAAGGAATACATGGACAAGGTGGTGAGTAAAAATTGATCAGCAACATTTCCAAACGTTACGCTCGCGCATTTTTTGAAATCGCGGAAAAAGACAAAAATCTGGAGAAATATTATACCGAACTGAATAGATTTTCTTCGATTATTGCTCAAAATAAGGCTCTGAGAGATTTTTTATTTAACCCAATTTTTGAACAGGAAAACAAGAAAAAAGTCTTGGAAAAGATAATAAGCAAGCTTCAGTTCTCCGGCATGACGGTCAATTTCTTAAAATTGCTCGTAGATAAAAAAAGAATGGATTCTTTACCGGATATTGAAGCTTGTTACCGGCAACTAATGGATGAAGCATTAAAGAAAATCCGGATCAATTTAAAAACCGCATTCCCCCTTTCCCGAAAACTGCAAGAGTATATCAACTCGAACATGGAAAAAATAACCGGCAGGAAAGTGGAAATAACAATGGAAACAGACCCTGGTCTTTTAGGGGGCATAGTTATTGGTGTTGGCGATACACTTTACGATGGCAGCGTCAAAAACCAGTTGAACAATATGAGAAATCTCTTAGGGGAGGCAAGATAAGGCATGGATACAATTAGGGCGGAAGAAATTAGTCAAATTATTTCTGAGCAAATTAAAAGCTATGAAAAAAAGCTGGATATAAGCGAAACCGGAACTGTCTTATCCGTAGGTGACGGTATAGCTAGAGTTTATGGTGTGCAAAACGCGATGGCGATGGAACTTCTGGAATTTCCCGGCGGTATTTTAGGCATGGTTCTCAATTTGGAAGCGGACAATGTCGGCGTCGCCGTTTTGGGTGAAGTTACGCACATTAAGGAAGGTGATGTTGTCAAAAGGACGGGCAAAATTGCCCAAGTGCCGGTGGGCGATGGATTGCTGGGACGAATAATCGACGCGACCGGTAAACCCCTCGACGGCAAAGGCCCGATTGAAACAACCGAATATCGCCGTATTGAAATGATCGCGCCGGGCGTTATTCAACGCCAACCGGTTAACGAACCTATGTACACAGGCCTGAAGGCAATCGATGCCATGACCCCAATTGGCCGGGGACAACGTGAATTGGTGATCGGTGACCGCCAAATAGGTAAAACGGCAATTTGTGTCGATGCAATAATCAGGCAGAAGGATACAGGTGTTAAGTGCATATATGTCGCTATCGGTCAGAAGAAGTCCACCGTGGCACAAGTTGTGGAGAAATTGAAACAGCATGATGCCATGTCTTATACTTGCGTTGTTGCCGGTTGCGCGAGCGACCCGGCAACTCTGCAATACATCGCCGCTTACGCTGGCTGTAGTATTGGTGAATATTTCCGTGATCGTAGCCAGGATGCTTTGATTATTTATGATGATTTGTCGAAACAAGCTGTGGCTTACCGGCAGATTTCATTGTTGCTTAGGCGTCCTCCCGGGCGTGAAGCTTTTCCGGGGGATATTTTTTATAACCATTCCCGACTGCTGGAACGCGCTGCACGCGTGAGCAAAGAACTGGGCGGCGGCTCTTTGACTGCCCTGCCTGTTATTGAAACTCAAGCCGGCGACGTTTCTGCATATATTCCGACAAACGTCATTTCAATTACTGACGGCCAGGTTTATCTGGAGCCAAGCTTGTTTTTCTCCGGTATTCGTCCGGCAATCAATGTTGGTTTGTCGGTTTCGCGCGTCGGTGGCGCCGCGCAGGTCAAGGCAATGAAACAAGTCGCGGGAACTTTAAAACTTGATCTTGCTCAATACCGTGAATTGGCGGCATTTGCCCAGTTTGGCAGTGATCTGGATAAGGCAACGCAAGCGCAATTGGATCGTGGTGTGCGTTTGGTGGAATTACTGAAACAACCTCAATTTAAGCCCATGTCTCTTTCCCAAGAAGTGGTTATCCTCTTTGCCGGAACCAGAGGATTTATCGATAAATATGAAGTGGAAAAAGTTCGTGTCTATGAGCAGCAACTTTTGGGTTTTATAGAAAGTAAGTATTCGGGAATAATGAAGGAAATCGAAGAAAAGAAAGTTATTTCTCCGGAATTGGAAAAGAAAATGAAGGAAATTTTGACGGATTTTGATTCCGCCTTTGTTTCCGAATAAATTTATTCAATAATCGACGGATTAGTAATAAGTCCTTAATTCGCATAAACTAAACTTTTTATAACGCCGTCAAATAATTATTTGAGGAGAATTCTTTAGTGGCCTCACTCAAAGATATTAAAAGAAAAGTAGGCGCCGTTCAGAAGACGAAGCAAATTACGCGGGCAATGAACATGGTCGCCGCATCGAAGTTTAAGGCGTCACAATTGCGGATGGAAAATTTCCGTCCTTACGCCAGCAAATTCATGGATGTGTTAAATTCTCTGGCCCTACGTGTCGAAAGCATGTCCCATCCGCTTTTGGCTGTGCGGGATCCCAGAAGGATCAGAGTAATTTGCATGACTTCCGATCGCGGTCTTTGCGGCGGGTTTAATACAAACTTAATCAAATCTACGGAAAGATTTTTAAAAGATAAAACCAAAGAAGATAAGGAGATTTCTTTAATCAATGTTGGACGCAAAGGACGAGATTTTTTCCGAAAAAAAGCGAACATTATCGGACAATGGGTTGATGTTTTAAGCAAGTTCGATATGACCTTGGCAGTTTCCATTTCCAATGATGTAATAGTACCTTTTATTAAAGAAGAGTATGATGAGCTTTATTTAGTTTACAATCAATTTGTCAATGTTTCCGTGCAGCGGCCGACAGTAGTCAGGTTATTTCCCTTGCCTTCCATTGGACAAGACGTTGACATTGATCCCGATAAACGTCTGGATTATCTCTACGAACCATCGGAAGAAGCTTTATTGCAGAAGCTTTTACCAATGTATGTTCACGTTCTTGTTTATCGTGCTCTTTTGGAAACATCAGCAGGTGAAAACGGCGCGAGAATGGCGGCAATGGACAATGCCACCAATAATTGCGAAGAGTTAATCAGGTCATTGACTCTAAAGATGAACAAAGCAAGGCAAGCGGCGATTACTGCGGAATTGATGGATATTGTCGGTGGTACGGAAGCTCTGTCAAAAGGATAATATTTTGCGGAAATTTACCGCGGATAAAATTTAGCAATACGACTATTTGTTAAGGAGATAGTTATGAACATAGGAAAGATTGTTCAAGTAATCGGTCCGGTTGTTGACGTGGCCTTCGACGAGGGAAAACTGCCCAGCATTTTAAATGCGATCACTATTACCAATCCCGCCATCAACGATAAGGAAGATAACTTGATTGTTGAAGTTGCCCTGCATCTGGGAGACAACGTTGTCCGTTGTATTTCTATGGATATCACCGATGGTCTCGTGCGCGGCATGGTCGCAAAGGATACCGGCGCACCCATTATGGTACCGGTCGGAAAAGAGTGCTTGGGAAGAATTTTAAACGTTGTCGGGCAGCCTGTAGATGGTTTAGGCCCCATAACAGCCGAACATTCTGCGCCTATTCACAGGGAATCGCCTACATTCTTAGAACAAGATACATCGGTGCACGTCTTGGAAACAGGTGTTAAGGTTATTGACCTTCTTGTTCCCTTCCCCCGCGGCGGTAAAATGGGCATGTTCGGCGGCGCCGGTGTCGGCAAGACAGTCGTTATGATGGAAATGATCCACAATATTGCATTGCACCACGGCGGAATTTCGGTTTTTGCCGGTGTGGGTGAACGTACCCGAGAAGGAAACGACCTTTATCTCGAAATGAAGCAATCGGGCGTCATTAAACAAGCAGCCTTGATTTACGGCCAGATGACGGAACCGCCCGGAGCCAGAGCCAGAGTGGCCCTCACTGGATTGACGGCAGCGGAATATTTCCGCGATGAGGAAGGCCAGGACGTGCTTTTATTTATCGATAATATTTTCCGCTTTACGCAGGCCGGTTCGGAAGTTTCCGCTCTTTTAGGACGTATGCCTTCGGCGGTCGGTTATCAACCGACTTTGGCGACAGACTTGGGCGAACTGCAAGAAAGAATCACTTCGACAACCAAAGGCTCTATTACAGCCGTCCAGTGCGTTTACGTTCCTGCGGACGACTTAACTGATCCCGCACCGGCAACAACCTTCGCACATTTGGATGGAACAGTCGTTTTGTCCCGGCCAATTGCCGAACTGGGTATTTATCCGGCAGTCGATCCCTTGGATTCTACATCTCGTATTCTGGATCCTAACGTTTTAGGTCAGGAGCATTACCAGGTGGCGCGGCAAGTTCAGGTAACTCTTCAGAAATATAAGGATTTACAGGATATTATCGCCATTCTGGGCATGGATGAACTCTCCGAAGCCGACAAGCTCACAGTAAGCCGTGCCAGAAAAATTCAACGATTCTTATCACAGCCGTTCTTTGTTGCGGCGCAATTTACCGGAACTGATGGAAAATTTGTCACTGTTGCCGATACGGTCAGAGGTTTCAAGGAAATTTTGGATGGCAAACACGATGATTTGCCCGAGCAAGCTTTCTGGATGGTCGGTGGAATTGAAGAAGCCGTGGAAAAGGCCAAGAAAATTTCCCAATAATTTTGAATTGGAGGAAGTAAATGGCGGATGAATTAATGCTGGAAATTGTAACGCCGGAAAAGATGGCCTTTTCAGGCAACGTGGAAGACGTTACGATTCCGGGTACGGAAGGAGAATTCGGTGTTCTGCGCGGTCACGAAGCTTTTTTGACTTCCGTAGATATTGGGCAGTTAGTTTTTACAAAAAACAACAAAAAAACTCATTATGCTGTTAATACCGGTTATGCTGAGGTTACTGCCAATAAAGTGACCGTTTTAATCGAAACAGCCGAAAGATCCGACTATATTGATAAAAATAGAGCCAGAAGAGCAAAGGAAAATGCGGAAGCCCGTTTGGAGAAGATCGCCAAAGATAGTGACGAATTTGAAAAAGCGCGCGCCGCATTGATGCGGGCAATCGTACGATTAAACGTTGCTGAAAAATAGTAGAATTTTTTATTTAAAAAATAATTGTTCCTACGGCACAGACAGCCGGGTCTTTCTAAGGCAAGATTTTCTCTGGATAAGAAAACCCTGGCGGACAAAATTAAACTAATAATTTATCAAGGCAGCGCGTTTACCAATGTGCTGCCTTTTATTTTTTTCCGGACTTCATGGGAAGAGAAATAAAAAATAATCTGAAGAAATCAGGAACGGCTTTATGGAATTTTTCTTTAAGCCTAAAAGCATTGCCATTATCGGAGCATTTAGCGAAACTGTTTTCGCTGTCGCGCCGTTGTCGCTTCAGAAATATGATCGATGACGCAATTATGATTGCCAGCGGCCACCAATTGCTTGGGATTGGTCAGTGTCGGCACATCGAGCTGCCGGTTGCTGTTATTGCCCCAGCATTTGACGGCGGCGTTGGCGATGACACAGCTGACGTCGCCGCCGATGGCAACGACGCGCGGCCAGATCAACGCCGGTACGCTGATCTGGCCGTAGCTGTTGTCGCCCTAGCAGCGCAGGCCGGAAATATCGCTATCCAGCGCGTAACCGTGCGCCTTGCCGGTAGCGATCTGCTTAACCGGCGGCATCGGAATGCCGCCGGAAAATAACAGCGAAAAAATACAACCAGTCAAATGGATAGCAAAAATCTTGTCATGGAACCTTTTTTTGGTTTATGTTGCTTTACGGGCACAGTAAAAATACAAGGTTGTTATTTTAATAGTCCCACATTTGAACCGTGATGGTATCTGTGGTTGATTGCCAGTTGGGAACGTTAACCATTTGTGTTTTCCCTGAAAAACGACCATTAAGAACAATAGAGATCGTGCTATCCGGCGGATTGGCGGCTGCCATGAAGAAATCTAGCCCGGCTATGAACGGTAAACTTGCTACAGGTCCACTTGTTATAAGTTCAGGACTTACCCCTTCCGACCCGTCAAAAATAAAGAGTGCTATTGGTGTACCAACAAGTCCGACTCCTGGTAACACACCGGCACACAACTCGGTACCGTTGATTTTGAGACTATCCTCGTTGGGATACATAGTGTTAACGCCAAGCAATTCCTTGTCTCTGATAAAAACGAGGTTGGAGTAGTTAACACTTTCGGGCATCAAAAGAGCTAGGATACTAGGCGCGAGGTATTTTAAACGAATCAAGTAGTCGCTTCTAATAAAAGGCTCATAGTAATAGTGAGCGGAAGTTGCATCCACGGTTGAAGTTAAATAAAATTCGTAGTTCGATCCGGCAGTTGCATGGGGAAATGTAAAATTTCCATCAGCATTTATTAATGTTGAATAATCTGGTGTGCTTTTAATTCTTACACCGGTATTTTTGTTTACTTCATAAATATCTAATTTTAAGTTAGCTGGAACAGCGTTGGTCATAAAAGTTAATATTCTCCCTGCCAATTCAATATTATTAGAACTTCCGGGCAAAATATCTGTTATAAAAGGTGCCTTATCATTGTTGAAAAATTTATATATTGCGACAAAAGACTCAACGCAAGTTGCCGCCTGAACATGCGTTGTAGCGGCCAGGGTGATATTTGTCGCCCCGCCGATACCTGTGCCGCTTGCGTTACTTCCGCTAAGCGCTGCCCAGAGAGCCAGAGTGGGTACGCCGCCTGGAGGGGTAGCGCTTTGCTGCCCGTCAATGTTCACATAGTGGGCGACTTTCGCCGCATGTGTCGGATCAGCGAGATACGTTTGACACACCGCGGTGCCCATAGAATGACCTAAAAGATCAACCTGATTGGCGCCGGTTTGCTGAAGAACAGCATTGATATAAGCATCGAGCCCTGATATGATTTGAGCAGGAATCACGAAGCCTGCGGTCGGATTACCAGAAATCAAAGTAGTGTCGTATTCATAACCGCTTATATAACTTGCGGGGTAGCCGTTGGTTGCAAATCGCATAGCCTGCGTCTCGAACTGATCTGCCGCTCCCGCATATCCATGAACAAAAATAACAGGTGTTGTAATTGCACCAGTACTGGTATTCCCTCCACCTCCACCTCCACCACTACAGCCAATCAAAAACGATAAAATACTCATAAAAACCATCGTAATAACAAATGATGAACATTTATACTTTCTTCGCATAATACTTCCCTCCTTTTTTTGTAGTTGACTGAATGGTTTTGAAAAGACCTGTTTTCTAATACTGTAAATGCTAGGACAATTCCATTTGTCTGTCAATTATTTTCCCCACAACGAATTGCCTCAGATAAAACGTTACCGAAGGGGTAGATAATTGACAAGAACCTCCTTTTTCACGGTGGGAGTATACGAATTGAAATATCTCACTATCTGCTCGCCCCTGTTTGGGATGTGTGAATACATCGCGGCCATCCATTCCAGGGCGGGGAAAACCTTGCTCGTCTTTTTGTCCTTGGCCGTATAAATGAACTCCCCCCTCCTGATCCAGATACTGCATACGTTCCTGGGAGAACGACACCTGGATGATGTAGCTGGTCAGGTTTTCCATGGCCGTTACATCATTCGGAGATATACGGTTGCCACAGAAGACGTGGAATCCGGAATGCCGCCATGTTGAGAGCATGGCGATCATCTCCGCAGTGATCTTTCCCTTGTTCAGGAGCATTCTGAATACTCTGTGCCGGAAGAGGACATCCAGTTTTTTCAGTTCAAAGGGTGGTGAGACACGGAACATCCTGCCGTCGCTGCTGATGTCACAATTATCCTGGAGTAGCGACTTTTTTTGTTGAATCACCAGAAAAAAACAATTCTTATATTGCCCTTATTTCTTATTTTTCTTTAGTCGAAATGTCGATGATTTCAAAATTGCGCGTGCCGCCGGGTGTTTTCACGCTGATTTCATCACCGATATTTTTACTGATGAGGGCTTTGCCGATTGGCGAAGTCACAGAAATTTTATTTTGATTGATGTCCGATTCCAGTGGCCCCACCAGCTGATATTTAATTTCTTCACCACTGTCGATATCCTCTATAGTGACATAACAGCCGAAAACAACCTTGTTGGTTTTTAAACCTTTTAACTCAATAATATTGGACAGGGCGAGATTATTTTCCAATTCCTGTAGTCTTCCATGAAGATAAGATTGCCTCTCCTTGGCGGCGGCATATTCGGCGTTTTCGGAAAGATCGCCGTGCGCGCGGGCAACTTCAATATCACGAATATTTTCAGGAATGGATTTGTTTTTTAACGTTTCCAAATCCTTTTTCAATTTTGTAAAACCTGCTTTGGTAATTGGTATTTTTTGCATAATAACTCCAAAATATTTTACCGCATCCTGACTTGATTTTTGTTTAATAGAGAATACGCACTCTGTCAAGAGACATTTGACTTCACGGCGCAAGCTTTAATTGTCTTCTCTCGTATGATTTCTCAACCTCCTCTCGCCGGGTATTTTGCCTGTCTGGTCTACAACTCTTATAGCATCTCAACATGGTCAGGCGGAAGTTGTATTGTCGCAGTAATTATGTTATTTGTTTCCCAACTAAAAAAGTTCTGCTACTGAAACCATGCGTGATAAATTCGAACGTGAAATAAATTACCTGCGTGTTTCTATTACCGATAGATGCAATTTGCATTGCAGTTATTGTAGGCCCAAAGAAGGAATTTCTCTGAAAGGCCATGATGATATTCTCCGGTACGAAGAGATAATCCGCATCGTTTCCGTCGCCGTAAAGATGGGACTAATCAAGGTACGGCTGACAGGGGGCGAGCCGCTTGTCCGTCGCGGCTTTATTGAATTCATTGCTGCGCTAAAAGGCATCAATGGCTTACAGGACATAAGCCTTACCACCAACGGTATTCTTTTGGAAGAATTTGCCCAGGATATTTTCAGCGCCGGCATCCGCCGCATCAACGTCAGCCTCGATTCCCTCAACAAAGGTAAGTACTTCCGCGTCACTAACGGCGGCGATTTAGAGGCCGTTTTGCGCGGGATTACCAAAGCCGAAGAAATTGGTTTTTCGCCGATAAAAATTAACACTGTCGCCATCAAAGGATTCAATGATGATGAAGTGCTGGAATTTGCTCAATTGGCACTAAATAAGCCTTTTCAGGTACGCTTCATTGAATTGATGCCGGTGGGACAGGCAAAATCTGAATACAACAATGATTATCTGCCGGCAACTCAATTAATGCAGGAAATCAATAGCCGCTATAAGTTGGAAAAAATAACGGGCAAGAGAAACAGATCGGATGGTCCCGCAACAATCTTCAGGATTAAAGGAGGCCGCGGCGAAATAGGTTTTATCAATCCGATAAGCGATCATTTCTGTGCGACCTGCAACCGTTTGCGTTTGACCGCCGATGGAAAATTGCGTTCTTGCTTACTTAACGAAAACGAAATTGACTTAAAAAAGGCTCTGCGGGAAAATTGCAGTGACGCGGAACTGGAAGGATATATCCGGGAAGCGGTATTATTAAAGCCCAAGCAACACGATTTGGCCTGTACGGAAACGCATTTGAAAAAATGCCACCGGAATATGTCGGCGATTGGCGGTTGAAAAAAGATAATAGAATAGAGTATAATTTATTATGCCGACGGTAAAAATTGAAATGCGGGCAGGTAAGACCGCTGCTTATAAAAAGGCTTTATTGGATGGCATCCATCAGGCGCTTGTCGATGCTTTTAAAATACCTGATTATGATCGCAACCAGAAGATTTATGAGTTGGTGTCAAAAAACTATGGAAATACTATCCAATAGAACTGCTGATTATATTGTTATTGAAATCACAGCCTTTCAAGGACGGTCAATGGAAGCCAAAAGAAATCTTTATAAGAATATCGTCACCGAACTTTCGACGCGCGTGGGTATTAAAAGTGATGATGTGGCGATTATTTTACATGAAGTTCCAATGGAAAATTGGAGTGTACTCGGCGGCAAGCCTGCCAGTGAAGTTGATCTAGAATTTAATGTAAAAGTTTAATCAGGAGATTGGTCAAATGGTTTTTGATCAAAAAATGGCCCAATTATCAGAACAGCGACTGGAAGCATCGCTGGGGCGTTATATTTTTTCACGGCAAAAGGAACTGATCCTGGATTTAGTGGCTCCTCACGCCGGTGAAAGGGTGCTGGACGTGAGTTGCGGCACGGGTAATCATTTGCAGTTTTTCCGGGAAAAATGGTGTTCTGTAACAGGAATTGATCCCTGCGCAGAAACATTAAACATTGCCCGATCTAAATTAGGAGAAGACGCTGAATTGCTTGTAGGTAACGCCGAAGATATTCCCTTTTCCGATGACGAATTTGATATTGTAACCTTGATTAACATTCTAGAGATTGCTAATAATCCACAGAAAGTAATCGCGGAAGCAATTAGGGTTTGCCGCGGCCGTGTTTTTATCGGCTTTTTAAATAACTATTCCTTTGCAGGAACAAAACAACGATTAAAAGAACTATTTGGTTTTCCCCTTTCTCAAAAAATACGCTTTTTTAGTTTGAATGAAATTAAAATCATGGTGGGAAGTTTAATTGGCGATGTGGCCGTCAAATGGGGCAGTGTCATTTATTTCCCCGGCATTGTTTACGCCTTTTTTGAAGAGTTGGAGGAATTATTTCCTCTGGAAAAAAATCCATTGGGAGCCTTTGCCGGTCTCACCTTTCCCGTAAAATACACTTACAGAACAGTTCAAAGCCCCATAATGGAATCATTTAAGCTAAACGCCGAAGCCCAAGCTTCGGCTCCCAGTGCTGTCCGGAATATGTTACGAGAGACCCATAAATGATTCGAGAAGCTCTACTTTACGAAAAGCTTAATAATAAGCGCGTGCACTGTAATTTATGCACACATGGATGCACTATTAAACCGGACAGGCGGGGTATCTGTGGCGTAAGGGAAAATAAGGACGGCGTTCTTTATTCATTGGTTTACGGAACGCTGATTGCCGAAAACATCGATCCTATCGAAAAAAAACCTTTTTTCCATGTTTATCCGGGCTCTCTTTCCTACTCCATTGCTACCGTCGGATGTAATTTCAGTTGTGAATTCTGCCAGAACCATGAAATTTCGCAGATGCCGCGCTCTACGCTCATGATAACCGGCAAAGATGTTGCGCCTGAAGAAATTGTTGCTCGGGCGAAAAAAAGCGGCTCGAAAACAATCGCCTATACTTACACTGAACCGACAATTTATTTTGAATTGGCCTATGATACCGCAAAAATTGCCCATGAAAATGGTTTAAAAAATGTGTTTGTCACCAACGGCTTTATGACCTCTGAAGCAATTGATACAATCGCTCCTTTTTTGTCCGCCGCCAATGTAGATTTGAAATCTTTCCGTGATGATTTTTATAAGAAACAGTGCGGAGCAAGGCTCAAACCAGTTTTGGAGAGTCTGAAAAAAATGAAGGAAAAGGGGATCTGGGTGGAAATAACTACGTTACTTATTCCCTCTCTGAACGATAGTGATGAAGAATTAAAAGACATCGCACAATTTATTGCCGGATTGGGAAAAGAAACGCCTTGGCATATCAGCCGCTTTCATCCGCAGTTCAAAATGAACAGCTTACCGGTAACTCCTGTGGCCTCACTGCATCGAGCGACTGAAATTGGAAAACAGTCTGGCTTGAAATACGTTTACAGCGGCAATGTGCCCGGGGATGAAGGGGAAAGCACTTACTGCTTTAATTGCCAGAAACTTCTGATTGAACGTTATGGTTTTAAAATCATAAGCGTCAATCTGACCGGAAATAAATGCCCCAACTGCGGAACTGAATTGGAAGGCATTTTCTAAGAACAAATCACCTTATCAAATACTGCCACTATCAAGGTAATTATATGTGAAAATTTGAACTTGCCTGTACAAATAGAGGAAAGATCAAATTTAGGGGTTTCTTTCTGTACTCTGCGATATCACTTTTTTGGAAGGACTCGTGATTATAACTGAAAATGATCATCCTGGAATCCAGCTTTTCTTGACACACAGGAACTCTATTCGTATACTATTAAAATAAATTCTTATCTAAAAGGAGGCACCATGAAGATAAGTGCGCGTAACATACTGAAGGGAAAAATAATCAAAGTTACAAGTGGTGCTGTGAATACAGAAATACTTTTAGAACTTCCGGGCGGAGAACAGTTGGTTTCGATCATTTCCAAAGAATCCGCAACAAAGCTCGATTTGAAAGCTGGCAGGGCAGCATATGCCGTTATAAAAGCTTCCACTGTAATGATAGCTGTCGATTAAGCCTTTCGTTTCGTAACTTAAATTCAAGTTTAAACCCATTGACTTTCCACTGGTGGGTGGGTATTTTGTCTGCAAGTGGATACTAAAATTGGATACTTATTACCCATATTTATGCTTTCAAAGGAAGCTTACTAATTTCTGTAAAGCTGTAATATCAATATTAATTCGATATGTTGCACTTTAAACTGATAAGATTGGCACGACCATTGCTTTTGATTATCGCACAAGATATATTTAAAACTTATGAAAAGAGAAAGAGTAATCAACAATGGGGAAAAACCATTCTTTTGTGACGATCATTTCTCTGGTGTTTAACTACGAAGGAGGACATAAATAATGATGATGTCAATCTGGAAGATGACAACTAGAAAACATATACCGAAACGGTGGTTAGCGAGAGCAGGCCTTCGTCTCTTGCTCTTCTTATTAATCCTTGCTCTGGTCGCATGTTATCCGGCGACTTATCGTGAAGTCCCCAGTCCAAGCCCAGCCCCAAAGGCTCCCCTTACCCAAGTCTATTTTTACCCGAAAGAGGGCCAGACGACAGAGCAGCAGTCACGAGACCACTATGAATGTTACAATTGGGCAGTACAACAGACCGGCTTTGATCCGAGTCAGTCCTCGATTCCACCCGAACAACGTGTCAAAGTGGTGCCGATGCCTCCACCCGGTCATGATACCGCCGTTTTGGCCATTGCCGGTGCGGTACTGGGCGCGTTAATAGCCGGTCCGAGGCACGCAGGTGCCGGTGCATTGATTGGTGCAGGGAGCGGGGCTGTTGTAGGTGCTGCATCAGATGTATCCCGGCAACAGCAAGCCCAGCAGATGGAAGAAGCTTATGTCAATCGCGATCAGGCGCTGGACGCTCGCTATGAAGGAAAGGCGAGCGACTTCCGGCGGGCGATGTCAGCTTGCCTCGAAGGCCGCGGCTATAGTGTGCAGTAAAGAAGACTAATATCTATATTTGATTTTATGGAGGTAATTACCATGTCATATATTCGGAATACGAGCCGCTACCTTGTGATAGAGCTTATGCTCGCAGTTTTGTCGGGGATTATAATGTTCGGGTTTACGCAGGTGGTAAGTGCGGAAGAGCGCGGCTCCGGTCGTCACGAGGTCATGGATTCGCGTCACGGCCATAACCATGCCTACCCGGTACGCGGTCAGTACTTTGAAAGGCTGCCAAGCGGCTACCGAGCGGTACTTTCTGGCCACTCACGATATTATTTCTACGGAGGTGTCTGGTACCGCCCATACGGCCCGCGTTTTGTTGTCGTTGCACCTCCATTCGGTCTTGTAGTTCCCTTGTTGCCGTTGTACTACACGACACTCTGGGTAGGCGGTGTACCTTACTATTATGCCAATGAAGTATATTATACTCAAACCGCTGGCGGTTATATGGTTGCTGAACCGCCGAAGGGTGAAGTTGCGCAGGCACCACCAACAACAGCAGGACAATTGTTCGTCTATCCTCGCAAAGGGCAGAGCGAAAAGCAACAGGCTAAAGATCGTTACGAATGCCACAGCTGGGCTGTGAGCCAAATAGGCTATGACCCGACTCAGCCGACAAGTAGTGTACCCGAGGCTCAGACGAACCAGAAGCGCGCAGACTATCAACGAGCGATGGGTGCCTGTCTTGATGCCCGCGGGTATACCGCAAAATAACAGAAAACGGCCATTCCCGGTTCTGCCGATAACGAGAGATTACCAGGCTCGCTGACTCAAATTTTGCGAGAAATGGAGTCCGACAATCCAGAGCATTTTCATATAGCCGCAAGTCGGCTAATGTAGATAATCATGACTTTTCAGCAAACAGATTTGAATGATTTAAAAAAAGCAAAGATGCTACTGGAGAACACGGGTATAGCGACAAAAATCACCAACTTATTTGGTATTCCAATTGAAAAAGGATTTGAACTCTTGCCTGACAATTGGAATAGGAAAATCGGTGAGGTGACCCAGGCAGCTTTATCCAAGGCAGCTCATGCCGCAGTTTTCACAATGAAAGATGCGCCTGGTGAAGAAGCATCTAATATCTGGCATAAAATAGCTGTAGCTATGACAGGCGGCATTGGAGGTTTCTTTGGGCTACCAGCATTGGCGGTAGAGCTACCAATATCAACAACAATCATGTTACGATCTATAGCTGATATTGCGAGAAGCGAAGGTGAAACTATCAGTATGATTGCATCCAAAATAGCGTGTATTGAGGTGTTTGCTTTAGGTGGACCCAGCAAGAGTGATAATGCTTATGAATCTGGATATTTTGCAGTTCGTGCAGCTTTAGCAGGATCTGTAAAAAAAACTGCTGAATATATAGCAGAAAAAGGTCTGACTGAAGAAGGCGCCCCTGCTCTTGTTCGACTGATAATTCAAATTGCAGACCGCTTTAGTATTCAAGTATCGGAGAAAACGGCAGCACAAGCAATTCCCGCAATAGGAGCAGCGGGAGGGGCTCTTATAAATACATTATTTATTGATCATTTTCAGGATATGGCACGTGGTCATTTTATAGTACGGCGTCTTGAAAGAAAGTATGGTAAAAAAATCGTGAAAGCAAAATACGAGACAGTTTGAATTGGCTAACAAGAAGCTCCAGCGGACACAAAAAGCCGCACCACTGACCTTTTCGTTAAATCATTACGCAAATCCTCAAAATATTTTATTCACCATTGTTGTTGACTGAGAGGTGTTAACGATAATCAAGATAGGACTTAATTGGACACTGAGACCAATCTATATTAAAATGGAAATAATTTCCGGGATCGAATGATCCCGATTTCTGTTGAATTCTGTAAATTAACACTCCAGGAGGAAAAAAAGATGAAGATATTGGGCATAAATGCAAGTCCCAGAAGTTCTAACAGCCAGACCCTGAAATTGGTCAAGGCTGTCCTAAATGGGGCTAGGTCTAAGGGCGCCAAGACGGAACTGGTGGACATCTGCAAGTTGAATATAGAATTCTGCACTGCCTGTGGGATCTGTCACAAGAAAGGAAAGTGCGTGAAGAAGGACGACTTTCAATTCCTTTACGAGAAGGTGCTGACCACTGACGGCCTGGTCATGGGTTCCCCCAATTACTGCCGGTCAGTCACTGCCCAGATGAAGACCATAATCGACCGCATGGCAGACGCTATCCACTGCCAACTGCTAATCGGCAAGTACACTGTCAACGTAGCTACCTCGGGAGGTACCGGTCAGTACAAGCAAGTTACTGAATATTTGAATAAGATCATGCTCAATTTCGGATCTTTTGTTACCGGGAGCACAGGGGTATCAATAAGACAGGGTCCCAAGGCCTTTGAAAATGCCGAGAAGAGGGCTTTTCAGCTTGGGGAAAACCTGACAGAAGATATCAGTGTCAAGAAAAACTATCCAAATCAGAGAAGGATCATGAAAGAGAACAGGACGTACTTTCAAAGCTTGGTGAAAATGCACAAGGACGATTGGAGTCACGAGTTCGAATATTGGAATAGGATTGACGGGAGGTAAGGAGCAGAGAGACTTTAATCATCTTGATCAATAATTGACCTAGCAGTCATTGTCAACGGAACTACAGAATCCTTCCTGTTATGACCCACATTCTCTTTACCAAATTTTTATTCTGTTTGTGTTTACAGATGTAAGATTCTTTCCACCAAGCGGTTTGCCAGTAACACGAGGCAAGCTGCTGTAAAGTGGCCGCTAATGCATCATGATATCCTTAGTATTTTTGACTCTAACCGCCGCCTAAGGCTTTGTAGAGGGCGATGAGATCGGTGGCGATACTACGCTCGCTCTGCACCAACGCGTCTTCGGAGGCGTAAAGAGAACGCTGGGCATTGAGCACGTTGAGAAAATCAGTCTGGCCCTCAGTGTAAAGCTGCAATGACAAGTCCACTGCTTTGCGGTTGGCGATAACAGCATCATTAAGTGCCTTGCGGTGCTGTTGTTCCTTGGCAAACGCAATCAACGCATTTTCGACATCCTGAAATGCAGCCAGGACTGTTTTCTGGTAGGTGATGAACGCTTGGTCACGCAGAGCCTCCTGCAAATGTATGTTCGACACAATCGCACCGCCTTGGAAAATTGGCCAAGTTACCGCTGGACCAAAGGCGTATGAGCGGCTGACGTCAGTCCACCACGTGCTTAGCAGGTTGGTACTCCAGCTCATTGTCCCGGTTAAGGAAAAATTAGGGAAAAGGTTAGCTGTAGCGACACCGATTTGTGCGGCAGCGGCATGCAATTGAGCCTCCGCTGCGCGAATGTCGGGCCGACATCGTAACAAATCTGACGGTAAACCGACGGGCACTTGTGCCGGTATGCTGGGCAGATTACCCGTCGGCGATAATTGTTTCAATAATTCCGCCGGCAGCCGTGCCAACAACACACTCAAAGCATAGATGGACTGCTGTGCAGCGGTTTCAAAGACCGGGATTTGAGACTCGGTCGTAGCAACATTAGAATCGGCCTCGGCGACGTCAAGCGCACTGTCGAAGCCCACATTAAATAGTTTACGAGTAATGTCAGCGGTGTGTTTCTGGGCTTCAAGATTGTTTTGCGCGATCACAATCTCCTGCTGGTAACCGCGAAGCTGGATGTAATTGAGTGCCACTTCAGCGATGATGCTGACCTGTACGTCGCGGATATTTTCAATTGCGGCTTGGATATTGGCATTGGCTGATTCCACATTGCGGCGCAGGCCGCCAAACAGGTCAAGTTCCCACACGGCGTCCAAACCGGCTTGATAAAGATCTTGCCAATGTTGGTTGTCTGGCGTGGTGGCCGCATCGTGTAATCTCTGGTAACTGCCTGAGGCTGTAACTCCCGGCCACAATCCGCCGACAGCGATTCCTCGCATGGCGCGGGCCTGGCGCAAATTCGCCTCGGCTATTTGCAGATCGAGGTTTGTCCTTACCGCTTCCTCGACAAGTTCGGTCAATATCGGATCGTTGAATTGCTGCCACCACTTAGTGAGGTCGGCTGGCTGCGCAGTAGCTACTGATGGTTGGGTAGTCGGTGCCTTTGCCACGCCGACCCACTCGGGGGGGGCTGTCGTAATCGGCGGATGATAATCCGGACCGACCATGCACCCGTTTACTATTAAAACGGCTAAACTGACCGCCGCAACCGAGACCGAAACGTAGCACCGTTGATCGTGCGTATGCATTAGTTCTGCCTCACTCATACCGGAGCGCCTCGATGGGATCAAGCCTCGACGCTTTCCATGCCGGGTAGAAACCGAAAATAATACCCACACTAGCCGAAACAATAACGGCAGCTACTATTGCGCCCACCGAAACTGCCGTCGGCCAATGCAACACCGCGGATACAATGTACGAGCTGCCGCGGCCAAGCACGATGCCCAAAGTGCCGCCGAGTAGGCACAGCACGACCGCTTCGGTCAAAAACTGCCGTAGGATGTCACTAGGCTCGGCGCCTACCGCCATGCGCAGACCGATCTCACGCGTTCGTTCGGTGACCGAGACGAGCATGATATTCATGATGCCGACGCCACCGACCACGAGCGAGATCATTGCCACGCACAAAAGCAGTTTGGTTATCAACTCCGTTGTCGAACTCATTGCCTTGGCGATCTCGGTCATATCACGTACGTTAAAATCATTCACATCGGTGACGCGAAGATGGTGCCTTTCGCGCAGCAGCATGATGATCTGCTCAATAGCAAAAGGAATCTGGCTGCCTGACTGCGCGGCGGTCAGGATCTGGTCAACATTAGCGAAACGGATCGGTTGCGGCGCGTCGGCCTGCTCTGAGTCCGTCGGAACATAATAGAGATTTTGCTGGATATTGGGATAAATCAGGTTGAGCGTATTAACTTCGCTACTGTTCGCGGTATTCGTACTGCTCTGATTGGCATTGGCAAGCGAGGAAGCAACCACGCGATATTTGATTGTCGTCCACGGCGCCAACAGGATATCATCCTGGTCCATACCCATTACATTCGCGCCTTTTTTCTGCAAAACACCGATGACTTTAAAAGCAACATTGCGGATACGGATTTCTTTGCCGATAGGCGACTCCCCTCCGAATAACTCGCTCACAATTGTCTGGCCTATTATGCACACTTTACTGGAGTTGCGAACGTCATGCTCGGTGAACGCGTCACCCTTGTCCAGATCGGTCCATTCCCGGACATCCAGAAACGATGGCGTGGTGCCATAGACATAAGTCGGCACCCAGTTGCGGTTACCATACACTATCTGCGTGCGTGCGCGCACAATCGGTGCCACACTCCTGACAGAGGGGCACTCTTTAGTGATCGCATCTGCATCCTGCGGCGTCAGCGTCATCTTGCTGCCGGATCCTTGGTTGACACCGCTAATGCTAATTGCACCCGGCACGATCACGAGGGTGTTAGCACCTATACTGGCCATGGTGCGTTGGATGGCTATCGTTGTGCCGTTGCCAATCTCCATCATAGCGATTACCGCTCCGACACCGATGACGATACCCAGCGTGGTGAGCAAAGTGCGCATCACATTGCGTCCAAGTGCGCCGAAGGCCGTTTTCATGGTGCTATATAATCTCATACAGCACCTTTGGGTTCGGGTTGACCCGTGCCGTTTATTAGGCCATCCTTGATATGAATGACTCGCTGGGCGTGTTTTGCCACGCCGGGATCGTGGGTAACGAGGATGACTGTGATGCCATCGACGCTGTTGAACTGCTGGAACATCTCGAGAATTTCCTCGCTGGTGCGTGAATCGAGGTTGCCGGTCGGTTCGTCAGCCAGTAGCACTCGCGGCTGATTGACCAGCGATCGGGCGATAGCAACACGCTGCTGTTCGCCACCGGAAAGTTGAGAGGGCTGGTGATCAATGCGATCCGCCAAACCAACTTTCTGCAGCAACTCAGCGGCACGCTGTTTCTTTTGATGTTCATTGAGGTTTTCCTT
>DLME01000222.1 GCA_002479215.1 Syntrophaceae bacterium UBA7544 | reverse complement strand
CAATTGAGGCGGTTTGTTAAAAACGATTTCTAACAATCTGTCATATCCCTTTTCATCCTTTGCAACCAGAGGATTAATGCCTTTTTCCAAAAGCAAGGCACGTTCGCTTTTTACTGGAGTCACAACACCTGCGGAATCGAATAGCGCGAGAGTTTTAACCATATCCGGGTACTCTACGGCGTAATTGCCGGCGATACTGCCGCCCATTGAATTTCCGATTATATTAAATTTTGTCAGTTTCAATTCTTTTACGAACAAATTCAATCTTTCCACCTGAGACATGATGTTATATTTCGCGTCCTGTGGTTTGGAACTGTCACCGAAACCGGGCAGATCGGGAATTATTACCCGATAATTAGGCGTAAAGTATTTTGCGAACCTCGGCCAGTTGTCTTTGTTTCCGCCAAAGCCGTGAAGCATAATTATTGTGTCACCTGCTCCGCCCTCCGCGTAAACAATTTTAAAATCAGGAATATTCACCGATTTAATCGTCAGCCCGGCGTCTTTGCGCAATCCGTTAATTGCTTTATTGTATAAATATGCCGGAGCGGCAAAATAAAGTATCGCGGCAATAATTATTACAACAACTGCAAGCGTCAAAAAAATTGTTTTCTTCGAAAGCTTTTTCATTTGGAAACCTCCCTACACTTATTATTAAATTTGATGAGAACTTTCTTTTGATGAAAAAGAATATTAAGATATAAACCTTTCCATGTCAAAGACAAATAATGAGCGCTCAAATCGCCCTATTTCCCAGCTAAACCCAGCCGATTTTCTTTATGGTCACATCACTTTTCACATTGCCGGTATTGGGGGTGTCTTCTGGTTCGATCAATAAAACTTTATACCCATTGACTGATGATGGCTTATGCTCAACACCTTTAGGGATTACTATCATTTCACTCTTATTGATTTCTACAGTCCGATCTCTAAAGTTCATAATCAATGTACCATCCAAGACAATGAAAGTCTCGTCGGTATCTTCGTGGCTGTGCCAGATAAAGTCGCCTTTAAATTTGACTATCTTGAATTCGTAGTTGTTCATCTTCGCTATTATTCCCACCGCGTAATCGGCGCCCGGAAGCTTGGCAAACTTTCCCTCAAAGTTGATCTTGTTAATCTTCATATTCTCTTTTCTCTTAACATAAGTAGCTATTTTGACGGATTTGCATCTTTGCCTTCTTTGATGACTCCTCGAAGTATATCCGAGACCTTTCCTTTGGCGCCGAATTGCCATTTACCCAGCAGTTCAAGGTCATGCACCACCCATCTGTTATTTTCTTTAATCAGTATAACCCGATCCTGCCATTTCACGATCTCGTGTTTTCCATAAGGAGCGCGATATTCCAGCTTGACTAAATACGAGACAGGCTTTTTGCTTGGTTCAAATTTAATGGCAGTGTATTTATCCGCGCCCTCGAAGAGTGAATAGAAAAGACGGCCTTCAACCAATGGCGGCTCAGTTCCTTTAGTCTTTTGAAAGTTCTTGTCCTCCGCATCACGGGCACCGAGCAAAAGATTCCGGAAATCTGCAGATAGGAAAGGTGAAAGTCGGTCGATGTTTTTCCGGGAAGGAACACCGCCGTCTTGGAAAGTCAATATTGTTTTGTAGAAATTGACTACAGCCAACACTTGCTCATTTTGCAGGGCTTGAGTAGGGGAACAAAAAACAAAACAGAGGATAACAAATAGGAATGATGAAAACAGGCGAACCATAAGAAACCTAATAACACTCTAAAAACTGTAAACTCGTACTATAAAATATCATAGATAATACTTCAAGTAAGCATTTATAACATCTTAATATATAAATATAATCATATAAATTAGAAATAGAATCAGCGTCCTGTTTCTGAAAAGGGCAGCTCCCTGCGCCCAGGCGCAGGGAGTCTTTCCTGTATGGTGATGTAACCCCTGGCTACCAACAGCTATATATAGCAAAAGCAGAAGACAAGGGTTACGTTTTTTTTAATCGTCTTCAAAACAATAGAGCGCAGCGAATCCATCACATGTCGTAAGGCTACTAAAGTTCGTCCAGGACGTATTCGACGTATTTGCAATTCCTATGGTGCCAGTGTTGCCGCTTGTGCCATCTGTCCAATCAACGCAAAGTGAAGCGGTTTTAACGCCTGTCTCATCTGTTCCGCTCCATACATAGAGATAGCCGGGAGCGCCATTAACATAATTACTATTTTCATCAACAGCAATAGCGGTAAAAAGAGGCGCAGTAGTAAGGTCTGTTATTGTATCCGCTATTTTTACGTCGTCCATCCTGTACCAGGGACCAGTTGCGGTAGCAGTAACATGGGTTATCGCATCATTAGTGCTGTCAGAAAGCCAGGCCTTGTAGTTTCCAGCATTTGCCAGGCTTGCCGCAGTTGCCCGGGCCTGGCATATTGCGTCGCCGCCAGCAACCCCGCTGACCCCACCTGAGTCCGTCCAGGTACTCATGTCACCAGTTCCCTGTACCGAGGTCACAAATACCCTTTTAGCCCCGGAAGGGACAGCGGGTAAACTGGGCAGCGGCGCTCCGATGCCGGTCTGAAAACAAAGTAATTGAAACGTAACGCTACAGGTAAATCCGCCTTGTTCAGTCCACCAGCCTGTTGCGCCATCCGGACTACCAGAGCTACCTCCACCTGAAACACCGTTGGTCCAATCGGTACAAGTAAAAGCTACTGTCCCATCAGCCTTAGTGCCGGTATAATACAAGTTTGTCACAGCTGTTCCATTTTCGTCGTATCTGACCGGAGCATAAACTTGACCGATATTTACTAATGTATCTATGGTAGGAGCAAAAGGATAGCCATCATTGGTCCGTACCCAGGGACCGGCAGCTACCGGAAGCGTAGACTGCCCACATTTGCCCGTAACAGTACCGGTATATCCTTGAAGACGGCAATACGCATCGGTGGTGGTGGTCGAAAGCCAGGCCTTAAAAGTACCCGGAAGGCCGGCGGCATTTGCCCGGGCCTGACAAACCGCATCGCCCGCCGCAACCCCGGTTTTCCCACCGGCGTCCGTCCAGGAATGAAGATCACCAGTCCCCTGTACCGAGGTCACAAATACTTTTAGCGTTGCCGATGTTGACGGTGTACAACTG
>DLME01000014.1:6103-20124 GCA_002479215.1 Syntrophaceae bacterium UBA7544 | reverse complement strand
TTAACAAAAACTTTCAAGTCAGGCCTCTTGATAAAACAGGCAAATACCCAGTAGATATAGACATTGAAAAAAAAGAAGTCCTAGTTTTTAAGGGACATCCCGTATTTAAGAAAAAGAAGAAAAAAGAAAAAGATTTACTAGAAGAGGTGCTTATTTTATTCGAAACGTCTTATCATAACGCTAAGGGTGACTTAGGTAAATTGAAAGATTATTTTATTAATAGTTTGAGTGAATGGAAAAATCTGAAAAAATGAAGTCTCATATCAGTTCGGAAGACGATAAGGTTTATAATACCTCTGAAAAATGGTTTATGAGAGAGAAATGGGCACATTATGCCTCAATTAGGCGGGATAAAAATAAAAGAGAATTTATTAGATTGCTGACCTTTACATCCATTAAAGCTTAGATATTATTTTCTTATCAAAAAAAGGTCTTATTCAGACAACAGAAACTGGTTACTCCCCTGAAAGCATAGCCTTCTGTGAAAAGGATCCTGAAAGATACACAAGAATCTTTAACTGTCTTCCAGGTGCCAGAGGATATAACGGTACTTTTGAAGAATTTGTCGGTGCAGGAAATATAGGTTTTACTGATCGTGCTAGAAAATGGTTTCCTTTTGACGTTATAAATCTTGATTTTACAGGCCCAATCTTCAGACATAAAGGCAGCAATACTTCGACAGTTATGGATGCAATATTGAAGATGTTTATGATTCAAGAATTCACAAAACAATCATTTACTTTTTTTTATCTGTACCCGCTATTAAAAAAGGGGATGATGATACAGGAATAGCACAACTCTTAGACTGCCTTAATGTTAATTTGACAAGTAAAGAAACGATAAAATTCAAAGAAGCTTTTGAGCAAAAATATCCTTCTAAAAAAATTGGTCCTGTTAGTGAATTACTGTTAGTTACAATCCCTAAAATTATAATTAAATATGGTCAAAGTAAAAATTATGATGTTGATTGTTCAGAGAGATTCACATACATTGGCGAGAATGCTAGCACGAAAATGGTAAGTTTTGTTTTTGATTGTGAATACAAAGGATTACCAGATGGATATGGGGGCGAAAATCCTGCAAGTGTGTTAGCAAAAGTTTATCCGGATAGAGTATTAAAAACTATAACAGAAGACTATATTGATATTAATAAGGTGTTTGAAGAGCAGCCAGAGAGTAAGAAAAAATATATAGAATACAAAAAGCAAATAGCTTGATAAAGTTAGAAGAGGTAAAATGAAAGTTCTTTTAGTAGAACCAAATTTTCCTATTCCGGCGAAAAGCAAGAATCACAGAGATTTTTTGCCTATTGGTTTACTTAAGCTCGCTAGTTATCACAGGGATGCAGGTGATGCTGTTAGACTTATTAGGGGTAATCAAAGTTCACCCGATTTTTACCCTAATGAAGTTAAAATCACTTCTCTGTTTACCTATTGGTCTAAATACGTTTGGGATAGTGTGACGTTTTATAAGAATAGCTATCCAAAGGCAAAGGTTGCAGTAGGTGGTATTTATGCTTCACTTATGCCTGAACACTGTAAACAATCTGGATGTGATGAGGTATTTATTGGTGTTGACGAAAAAGTAGAGAAATTCAAACCAGCTTATGACTTGGTAGAAATAGATTATCAGATCGCGCATACAAGTAGAGGGTGTATGCGGAAATGTAAATTTTGCGGCGCGTGGAAAATAGAGCCGGAATTTACCTCAAAAAGAAGCATAAAGGATGAGATTTGTAGCAATAGGGTTATATTTTATGACAATAATCTATTAGCTAATCCTTATATCAAAGATATTTTAGAAGAATTGAAAGATGCCAAACATAACGGCAGAGCGGTTTATTCTGAAAGCCAATGCGGTATTGATGGAAGATTGCTTACACCAAAGGTCGCCAAGCTGCTTAAGCAGGCTAGATTTTTGAATCCACGAATTGCATGGGATCATGGCTACAAACAAAGAGATGTTATAAAAAAGCAGATCGATTTACTTGTGGATGCGGGATATCCTTCGAAAGATATTTATGTGTTTATGATTTACAATTATGAGCTAGATTATTACGAAATGCTGAAAAAATTTAAACAATGCAAGAAATGGGGTGTACAGATTGCTGACTGTAGGTACAGACCTCTGAACCAAACATATGATAACTATAGTCCACGCAAGGAGCAAACAAACGAAGATTATTATATCCACCCTAAATGGACGGATAAACAGATTAAGCATTTTAGGAGAAAAGTTAGAGAACAGAATATCGTAATTCGGCACGGGTTTGCTTTTTACAGCAGAGAACTAGAAAAATGGGGCGACCGCAGAAGAGCAGAGAAAGAAGCGAGAGGTCAAGTCCGGCTTTGACTTTTTTGTTTGCTTGCCTCTTTATTTTATCCGTTCTGAGCCTGAAAATATTTCTTTTTAAATTTTAAGGCAATAGAGAGAAGTGGGGTCAGGTCTTAAAATATCAGTTTTCCTTTTCCACATCAATTAATACCTTCAAAGGATAAAAGGTTTAAACCTAGTTGTAGCCTTCGTCGTAAGCAATCATATCGAGGTGTAATGTAGCAATATCTTCAACGTCGAGGTTTGGCTCTTCGCTTGATTTGGACAATTCAATAATTTTTATATAACGGCGGCACTTATTGCAGACATCCACCCGGTGGTGCTCTTCTCCTTCCACCGCAAAATAAGCCAGGGAATGCTGTTCATCGTTTCCGCAAAATGGGCACTTAATCCGGTGAAAATACCATTTAAACCCACACTGGTGGCAAAACAAATACCGCTTACCTTCTTCCTCTTCCCTGATTTCACCTATCTTCGGTTCTTTGCCGCAAATGGGACAGTATCCCTCCGACCAGCCCGACTTGGCTATTATTTCATCGTATTTTTCGGCAATATTTTCTAATTCCGGCCTTAAGCTTTCTTCGGTAAAAAGATCAATCAAGTCAAGATTCTCTCGAGCTTCGCTGCCGGATGCTAATTCTTCGTTTGCAGCTTCGCCTTCTTCATCACTGCGGTCAAAAGAAGCGCGAATCATTTTTTCCCAATCATATTGTTTATCTTTAATGATGCTGATGATGTTTTGCGCCTCTTCCGGCATTCTTTTTTCCACTATGGAAATCAATGAATTAAAATATTGTTTGGGACGCGATAAATCATATTCCTTTCCCGTAAAATCAATTAAGGGAAGACCTCCCTCCATTTTTTGGGTGATTAAATTTTCTTCGACGTGAAAAATGGAATCTTTCATATTCTGGCGGTATTCCTCCCGCAGAATTAAGATATCCGCCAATATATCCAAAAGATCAGTATAATTAGGATTCGCGGCTTTGTAATCCTCTATTGTTTTTAAAGACTTTCTCAATGCTACAGCCATTTTTTACTCCTTCAAACAAACATACTTACGTAAAGTTACGAGGTCTATATCCGCTTTCCCGGGTATCTTCAAGGAATATTTATTTTGCGCGCGATTTGTGGCAAATATTAAAAGAAGATAAATGTCACAACAATAAATAAGACAACTAAAATAGGAATGGAATATTTGAACATATAACCAAAGAAGCTGGGCATTTTTACACCTGCTTCTTCGGCTATAGACTTAACCATAAAATTGGGCGCATTACCGATATAAGTATTTGCCCCCATGAAGACTGCTCCTGCGGATATGGCCGCGAGATATGGAATTTTTTCCACAATCAGCCGGGCAACGGCCTGAGCTTCCGGCATATCCGGGTAAAACTTGCCGAGCACGCTGTTAAAAAAGGTCAAATAGGTGGGAGCATTATCCAGAAAACTGGAAAGAGCTCCCGTAGCCCAGAAATAGTGTGCCGGTGCGTTTATTGATTTTATTAGCCAGGCTAACGCTCCATTTTCGCCTGCTTTCAGAATAGCCAGCGCCGGTATGATGGTCATAAAAATGCCCGCAAAAAGATAAGCCACTTCTAATATGGGAGCCCAGCTAAACTCATTGCCCTGTCTGACTTCCGGCTTGGTAAAGATAAGGGATAAAAATCCCATAACAATTAAGATGGCATCCTTGATCAAATTTTCGATGGATTGATGAATGCCGAAAATATTTACTTCGCTCAGTTTAACCATTCTGCTAAATAAGACGGCGGCAATTATGCCCGCCAGGAAAATAAAATTTTGAGCTCCCTGAATTCTTAGAGGTTCAGACTCCGAACTCTGGAGTGCGGATTTATCCTCCTTTTTATAATAGTAGTACGAATCCAGAATAAAATATAGCATCAGCAGGATAACAGAAGCAAACGCCATCTCCGGGAGAATATTCAAAGTCCAGAAAAAAGGCACTCCGTGCAAAAAGCCGAGAAATAAGGGCGGATCGCCCAGCGGTGTCAGCGCGCCGCCGATATTGCTGACCAGAAAAATAAAAAAAACTACCGTGTGAACCTTATGCTGACGCCAGGCATTGGAGCGCAATATTGGCCTGATCAGTAACATGGAGGCGCCGGTAGTCCCGATGATGGAAGCCAGTATTGTGCCGCTGAGCAGTATAACGGCATTAACAGCAGGCGTTCCTTTCAAAGTGCCCTGGACATAAATACCACCCGAGACGGTAAATAAAGCCCACAACAGAAGAATAAAAGGAATGTAGTCGATGATGATAATATGAGCTATTTCATGAACGGCAACTTCACGGAAAAAATACAAAAAGGGAATGGCCAGGACCAAAGCCCAGAATGCCGAAACCTTAGGGAAATGATGATCCCAAAAATGAGGCGCAAATAACGGAATCAATGCTATGGAAAGCAGAATACCGGCAAAGGGCAATACTGACCAAAGAGGCAATATTGTGCCAAGATCGCCGGGCTTTAAGTTTCCTATTAATGTGCCGGCAAAAACACTGGCCGGAATAAGGAGTGTGGAAGTTAATGCTGCGAACAAAAAATATATGGATTGTTTTGATAATCTATTTAAAATTTCCAAATGCAATATTCCCTTAACAGGTCGATTTTCGGCTAGACCTATTTTAAATAGTGGTATGCTCTTTTCCCCCCGCCCTTGCTGCATGCAGGATATTCAGCACCTTTAAAATTTCGGTTAGCTTGTGGTCCTCGATACGCGTAAGAGCAACTTGCAGTTCTTCTATCTCTTTCTTGGCTTCAATATTGGTTCTGTAATCCTCGGACGCTTGATACCGGTCACGTTCCGCCTGCCGGTTTTGTGCCATCATAATAACCGGCGCCGCATAAGCCGCCAGGACAGAGAAAAGCAGATTCAGCAAAATGAAAGGATAAGGGTCCCAGTGATAAATCCAGCCGATGATATTTAGAATTATCCAGATTATAATCAGGATTGTCTGAAAAATGATGTAAGTCCATGACCCCATGCCAACCGTGAGCTTGTCGGCCAGCACTTGGCCGAGGGTCAGGGTTTCCCGGTGTTTCCCATGCCAGGTTTCAGGATCAACTGAAGCGTTCATTTATACCTCCCTTTTATCGTCGTGGATATAAATCTCTTTTTTGATTGCGGATTATATTGGCGTCGTTGTTGTTTGTCAAGGCGGGATGGGCTACGAGATAATCATTATTACTTAAAAGCAGATGTTATTTTCTCAGCGCTGAATTGCTGAAACTGTGTTATTATTTAGCCGGAGGTTATACCCCTTTTAAATTTTATTACTAGTTGCTATATTAGGAATCAAGAAGCCTAGAAACGGGAGTCAAGTATTCAAATATGAGAATCATTTATGTGGCCGATATTCACGGCGCCTTTGACCGTGTTAAGACTTTGTTGTCCGAAACAGTGGCGGATGTCTATATCATTGCCGGTGATCTCATCGATATTCCTTTCTACAACATGAGTACAGCCATCAATTACCATGAGCTTCAGTCCTATTTTCACGGCTTGCGTGTTAGAATGCAAAAAGAAAGTATGGTCATCGAAGATTTTGTGGATGAGTTGCTCAATACACCTAACATTTCTGAAGAGATTGAAGAAAAAGGTACAAAATATCAGCAGTACACAATTCGCGCTCGCCGGGTCCTTCAACAAAAATACAAGGTTTTGGAGAATATTCTGGCAATGAAACAAAAGTCCCAGATATTTGCCTTGCCCGGCAATTATGACATGGATTTGAAATATACGTCGCTCCATGAACGCGACCTCCACCTGCGCTGGCATGACATGCGCGGCTTAAAGGTTGCCGGCTATGGTGGAGCCAACATCTGGACTCCGGGGATTCCTGAACGTTACGTAGTGCCTTATGGAGGAAGTGCGGATGTTGAAAGCGGCCACAACGAAATGTATAATTTTTTCAAAGCTATAAAGCCTGATATAATTGTAAGCCATCAACCGGCACATGGGATTCATGACCGGATATATCAGTTCGGAACCTCCGGCTCATCGGCTCTGCGCTATTACTGCGATAACAATCCCGTCCTTTTGTGTCTGACCGGCCATGTCCATATGGATTGGGGATTCCAGATCAGCGAGGAGACCATCTACCTCAATCCATCTAATTTCGGGGAAGTAACAACCCTGACCGGCGGCGTTGCCGAAGGCGGCTTTTTCTACACCATCGAAATGGAAGGCAGGCATGTTTCTAAAATCATCTTCAAGAAGCTTGTAGAAGACCGCATCCATGACATTGCCGATTACAATCCTCAAAAATCAGGACACCGGCAGGAAACAATCGTCGATAACGAGCGCTACAAAGCCCTCAAGCAGGGCGAGAACTTCGATTCAAAAACCGAGAAATACTCGCACATCCCTGAAGTACAACTCTACAATGAGATCAAACAATTCTACCGCATGTTCCAGACTGAAGAAACAGAAGAACGCTTGAGCAAGCTCGAACAGATTGCCCATCTAATCGAAGAAGGAATTCACGATGATATAGCAATGGATGTCATGGGTTCCACAAATATGGGGCTTTGCGAAAACACTTCCGATATCGATTTTGTGGTCTATGTCCGGTGTGATCCTGATTTTGAAGGAGGCATCAATTCCTGCGAGCAATATAAAAATGCCGAGAAAATCATTGAGAAGATTTTAAGCCCCCAATATGCCTTCCAGATTTTGGACGCCATTGATCTTAATGTTGTGGAGAAATCCATCAGGGAAAAAAATTATGAAGATGAGATGACCATGCGCTTTGTTGCTTATCGCGCCATCTGCCGGCCTATCAACTATCGCTTCATCGCTCCGGTGGAGGATTTGTTAAATCAGGACATGGAATTCAGGACAGAGATTGAGGGAAGCATTCGTTCCTATTTCCAGATATTCATCAATACGTCGCAGCATACCCGTTCATTCAAGAAATATGAAAGCCGGATCAAAGACATCGGCATCAAGACTCCCGAAACTATCCGGCTGAAGATCAAAGAGTACTTTGAACAGAATACCAATAAGAATGAATGTGCGGTGAAACCCGAAAAGATTAAGTAATATTCATGGCCATTGAAATATTCCGCCCGCGGTTCATCACATGATACCACGCATCAGTAAACTGGCTCTGTAAATAAAGATATGGCTTATTATTTTTCTTGTAATATTCTCGTTTATCTGCTTGACAGGTTTTTTATTTTTGTTAAAGAATAAGCATTATCGTAAAAAAACCACAGGAGGATACATATGGGCTATAATAATATTATCGTGTCAACGAAGGATTTCATAAGCACCATCACACTCAACCGTCCGCCGACAAACTCTGTAAACCTCGGCATTCGCGAAGAACTGAACCAGGCTATCACTGAACTGGAGAACAGCAAGGATACCAGGGTTGTGATAATTACCGGCGCCGGAGAGAAAGGCTTCTGTGCCGGAATGGACGTAAGCGACATCGCCAACATTACGAAGGGGCCAAACGGCAACGATGTTCTAAACCGGATCGAACGTTCCACTAAACCCTTCATTGCGGCTATAAACGGTTACGCTCTAGGCGGCGGATGCGAAATAGCTATGGTCTGCCATTTCCGCTTCATGACGGACAATCCCAAAGCCCTTATTGGATGCCCGGAAGTAAATCTCGGCATCACGCCCGGCTGGGGCGGCATACAGCGCCTGCCGAGGATTTTGGGCAAGTCCAAGGCATTGGATATGATTCTTTTCAGTAAAAGGCTTACAGCGCAGGAAGCACTGGCCATCGGCCTGGTGGACAAGGTTTTTCCTGCTGCCGCTTTAATGAAAGAAACCATGGCTTATGCAATAGCACTATCCAAGAGGGCGCCGCTTGCCGTAAACGCGACACTGCAAGGAATGAGTGTGGGGCTAGAAAAAGGCCTGGAAGAAGGTCTGCGCGTTGATCGGGAGTGGTCAAGCAAGTTGGGCAAGAGTAAAGATGCTACAGAAGGATTTACCGCATTTTTTGAAAAGCGCGAACCGGTATTCAAGGGAGAATAGCGGCAGGCAATTGTTGGAGTAGATTGCTCTACTTTTACACCTCCGTTCTCTCCCGAAAAAGAGGGAACGGAGGTTGTGTGCGTTATTCATTCGCGTTTAATTCGTGAAACTCCAATTTCCATAGCGAAGTGTAGGGAAATTGATAAGTTGTAATGAGACCCAAGCTTCAGAAACAAAGTGCGCTGAAGCTTGCAGGTCGAATTATCCCGCGAAGCGGAGGGTATGATATTCCGCAGCTTGTTTGAGACTCATACCCGTGATTTTCCTGATAAATTCCGAGCAACTTTTATTCACTTAATAAAAATTGAGACCTACGCATCAAGAGATAATAATGACAAAACATCATATTGGCCTTGATTATTTAAGAACCTTCATCATAGTGATGGTTGTTGCCCATCATTCCTGCCTTGCCTATACTGGGTATGCGCGGTTTGATCCGGTTAATTATCTTCTCTCCACCGCTCCAATAGTCGATGTGAACCGATGGTTAGGATTCGATTTATTCATCTTGTTCAATGATGTCTTTTTTATGTCCTTGCTGTTTTTTATATCAGGTCTCTTTGTCTGGTCCAGTATTGTCCGCAAAGGTACAACCCAGTTCTTGCGCAGTCGCGCCATGAAGCTGGGCATCCCCTTTATTCTGATCGTTGTCTTCCTAATGCCTCTGGCGTTCTACCCCTCATATTTAATGACAGGCAAAGGCGGAAGCTATTGGGCTTACTGGTGGCAAGGTATCGTAACTAATCAATGGCCCGTAGGACCATTATGGTTTATATGGATGCTGCTGTTGTTTGATTTTGGCGCAGCATTACTGCATAGGTATAAACCCGACTTGTTAATTTCTCTCTCCCAGCGCTCGGCAGTAGCGGTAAAGCGACCCGGTCTGTTCTATGCGGTACTTGTCGCAGCCAGTGCAATCGTCTATATTCCGTCGTTACTTATATTTGGCAACGGGCTATGGATTTCTCTCGGCGGTCCACTCGTATTTCAGGCCAGCCGATTTCTTCACTACACCGTATATTTTTTTGCCGGTGTGGTGGTTGGTGTCCATTGCGTTAACCGCAGTCTGCTCAGTGAGGAGGAATTGCTGGCGAAACGCTGGAAGTTTTGGATTATAGCTGCATTGGCAATTTTTTTGGTTGTTGTTGTCCTTCAAGTAGCGCTTTTTCAACGACCGAGCGGCCTTTCTCTGGCAGCGAGACAAAGCATATATGGACTCGCCGTTGTGCTTAGCTGCAGCGCGACCGCATTCGGGTTTCTCGCCTTTTTTCTGCGGTTTGCGAAAAAACGAACTCGCGTCATGGACAATTTAGCCGATAACGCCTATGCAATCTATCTCGTTCATTATGTATTCGTGATCTGGATACAATTTTCATTATTGAATGTTTTCCTGCCGGCATTGGGGAAAGCCTGCATCGTTTTTACAGGAACATTGCTGGCAAGCTGGCTGCTCTGTTATGCCCTCCGGCGTATTCCGGCAGTCAACAGGATCGTATAAATGATAGGTATATCGATTACGGACGAGTTCAAAAAAGAACATAAAATTTGTTAAAACTATTTGATTAAGTGACACCTTATTTTCAAAATGTAATTACGGATAAAAAAACTTAAAATCATAGACTAGGGAGGAGAAGTAAAGATGAAAGAAATTGTCATTGTCGGCGGTGTTCGAACCGCAATCGGCCGTATGGGAGGAACAATCGCGCGCTACCGGCCGGAAGAATTGGGAGCTTTTGCCTTAAGAGGGCTCGTAGATAAGACCGGAATCGATCCTAATATCATTGAAGACGTAGTGATGGGACTTTCCAATTCCTGGCATTCAGCTTACAACCCGGCGAGGTGGGCTGTTCTCAAAGCGGGGCTTCCTTACAGCCTTCCTGGTGTCACGGTGGAACGTCAATGTTCTTCGGGACTCCAGGCAATCAATTTCGCGGCCACCCAGATTATGGCGGGTTTGGGCGATATCTATATAGCCGGAGGCATGGAAAGCTGGAGCCAGTGCCCCTGGATGATCGGCAGGGCCAGCGAAGCCTATAGCATGACTCCCCCGAGAATCCTGCCGCGGGAGACAGCACCGACAGCTGAAGATCAGATGGTCATGGGCATGACCGCGGAAAACCTCGTCGTTAAATACAAGATCACCCGCGAGGAACAAGATGTCTTCGGCCTGAGAAGTCAGGAACGGGCATTAAAAGCAATAAAGGCGGGTTATTTTAAGGATGAGATTATTCCCATCACCGTCCCGCAAAAAAAGGGCGAGATTGTCTTTGACACGGATGAACATCCCCGGGAGACGACCATGGAAAAGCTCCGTGCCCTGCCACCGGCCTTCAAAAAGGATGGAACGGTCACGGCAGGCTCCTCGTCCGGCCGCAACGACGCCGCTGCTGCCGTTTTAGTCATGACCATGGAAAAAGCCAAAGAACTCGGTTACAAACCCCTGGCCCGCTGGGTTACCTGCGGCGTGGCCGGCGTTGATCCCAAAATTATGGGAATCGGTCCGGCTTACGCGATGCCCAAAGCCCTGAAACGGGCAGGACTGAAGATGGCGGATATGGATGTCATCGAAATCAACGAGGCCTTTGCCGCCCAAGTCATTGCTTGCGTCAAAGAGCTGACAGCACAGGGACAGGCAATTGACCCGGAGAAACTCAACCCCAATGGCGGGGCTATCGCCTTCGGTCATCCCAACGGCATGAGTGGAACACGCATAGCTATATTTGCCATCAACGAATTAAAACGGCGCAACGGAAGATACGGCATTGCCTCCCTTTGTATCGGCGGCGGTCAGGGCTTGGCCACAATTTTCGAGAGGCTTTCCTGAAAATCAATCTGAGCCGCGTAAAGACAATCGGCAGCGGACTGTTGAGGCCGGAACCGATACATTTACTGCGACAATAATTTACAAAAACAATGTTTAATACTCCCCCGTGGATTCACCGCTGGGGAGTATTAAATCTATTTTAGAAGAATAACATGGATAAAGCTTCGGCTATGCATGCCGGTTTATCCTGGCCCTTGATTTCAATTGTGTGGGTAGTGATCATAAGGATTCTGCCGGGCCCTTTTTCTTCAACAGCGGAGATAACCATCCGGGAGCGCACCTGCGAACCGACAGGAACGGGATTGATGAAGCGTACCTTGTTCAGGCCGTAATTAACTCCCATCTTCAGGCCTTCCGGCAGATATTTAGCCGATTTACTGAATATAGGGATCAGAGACAGCGTTAAAAAACCATGGCCTATAGGCCCGCCGAAGGGTCCTTTTTTCGCTTTTTCAATATCCACATGGATCCACTGATGGTCTTCCGTGGCATCGGCAAACCGGTTGATTCTATCCTGGTCAATCAACACCCAATCGCTTACGCCGTTTTCCTGGCCGATCATTTTTTTTAGTTTTTCCGCAGATATTAGTTCAGACATTTTGAGTTCTCCTTTTATGATTTATTTGTCGTTTAATACCCAAAGAGGTTTTTCACCCTTCATCACCCGTCCCAAATTATCCAGCGACATGTTAATGATGCGCATTCCTGATTCCCTGATAGAACCGGCCAGGTGGGGGGTTAAAATTACATTTTCTAAACCAAAGAGCGGGTGATTCACCGGCGGCGGCTCTTCAGTAAATACATCCACAGCGGCAAAGGCGATTTTCTTGCCGCGCAAGACCTCGGCCAAAGCCGCTTCATCCACCAGCGCCCCGCGCCCCACGTTGATGAGTACCGCGGTGGATTTCATCAGCGCTAGTTTTGCCGCGTCAATAATTTTCGTGGTCTCGGCAGTGAGCGGCAGGTGGAGGCTCACCACGTCGGCAGTTTTCAGAATCTCCTCCATAGAGGTATAAGCGGCATGGTATTTCTTCTCGTCTGCAGCGCTCAACCGGATGATATCGTAGTAAAGGAGCTTAACCCCGAAGGGTACAAGCCTCTCGGCCACTGCCCGTGCCGTTCTTCCCATTCCCATAAGGCCATAGGTCTTGCCGTTGAGCTCAAAAATTCCCGTTCTTTGGGCCTGGGTAAAGAGCCATTCCCCTTGATGAGTTTTGGCATTGTATAAAGGAAGGTTCTTGAGACAGGCCAAAGCCAGCATTATAGTGTGTTCGGCTACACCGATATCATTGGCTCCCGGAGTATTAGCAACAGGTATACCGAATTCCTTGCAGGCGTTAATATCAATATGGTTATAGCCCACGCTCGGTTGTTGAATGAGCTTGAGCTTTTTGGCGGCCTTTGCAACTCCGCGAGTGATGGGCGTATTGCCGGTAAAGTCTCCCAGGAGTATGTCCGCATCGGCAATTTCTTCCGCCAGTTTATCCTCCGGAAATTTGTGAACGTCCACTACTCTGAACGGTATTCCTGAAACCTTGGTTTCGATAAGGCTCTTCAAACCGGCGGCGGACATGGGGGCTGTATTGAGTATTTTCATATATCCTTTTCAAAGCATTTATTCAGATTTATGTCAACATGCAAGACTCATTTCTCTTTATCTGAACTTTACTAAATTGTTTAAATGAAGAGTCTGATCAGAGATATCCCGAGTCGCTTCGCTCTCGGGATCAATTCGAATAATCCCGCTCCAAAAGTCTCCCGCCAAAGAAAGCCTAGACATAAATGCGTCTTTTATTTCGCGGGATGTCGCATGATAGAAAAGAGCCTCTGGCTCTTCCCTTGAGGCTCCACAAATTTCAACGTGTAACCTTCAGGTTATGCACTTCGTTTTTGAAATTTGAGTCTCATTAATAAATTTCTTGACGCACAAGCACCTTCTTCATATACTCGAACACGCTCAAAACCGGATCCTTATCAAACATCAAGAAAATAAGAGGAACTTTATGAATGGTGCGGAAATAATTTTAAAAACGGCTAGAGACGCCGGAGTCGAAATATGTTTTGCCAACGCGGGAACAACCGAGTTGACGCTTGTGGCGGCATTTGACACCGTAAGCGGCATTCGCCCTGTCCTTGGCCTTTTCGAGGGTGTTTGCACTGGAGCGGCCGATGGCTTCGGCCGGATGAAACAAAAACCAGCCATGACTCTGTTACATTTAGGCCCGGGATTTGCCAACGGCATTGCCAATCTACACAATGCCCGCCGCGCGCGGACACCGGTTTTCAACATCATCGGCCAACATGCCTCGTGGCATCTGACAGCGGATCCTCCCTTAAATATGGATATTGCCTGCCTGGTAAAAACAGTGTCCGGATGGCAGCGAAGCAGCCGTTCTGTAAATGCATTAGCGCAGGACACGGCGGATGCTCTGGCCGCATCCCTTTATGGACAGATATCCACAATCATCGTTTCTGCAGACTACCAGTGGTCTGAGTACGAAGGGAAAAGTGTTAAAATGCCGCATTTTGAATTTGATTCTTTTGATCAAAAGAAAATCGAAGCGGCGGCAAAACTGATAAAAAAATCAACCAAACCGGCGCTAGTCTTGGGCGGGCGGACACTGCGCAAACCGGGCCTCACCACCGCAGCAAAAATCAAAGCGGCTACGGGATGCGATCTTTTAATGGTCACCTTTCCGGCTTATTTTGACAGCGGCGAAGGGTCCCCGCTATTAAAACGCATTCCCTATTTTCCCGAACAGGCATCAGCCCTGTTGGGTGAATATGACTCATTCATTCTGGTGGGAGCCGAAGAACCGGTTGCCTTTTTCGGATACAAAGA
>DLME01000014.1:0-6051 GCA_002479215.1 Syntrophaceae bacterium UBA7544 | reverse complement strand
CAAAGGAGGAAAAAGCCATTATCTTGCCAATAGCCAAAAATGGATCAGGATTGATACGGAAAAACAGGATGCGGCCGCCGTGCTTCAGGCCTTGGCTGAGGAATTAGGCGCTTCCTCAAGTAAGGATAATATTAGTTCCCTCCTGGCAAAATATGAACTGCCGCCTCCGCCTACCGGGAAGCTCACTGCACAGAAAATGTGTGCAGCCATTGCCGCGCTGCAGCCGGAAAATTGTATTATTGTGGATGAAGGCGTTACTTCGTCAGCGTCATACTATTCCATAGCTCCGACATTAAAACCATACAGCCATCTTACTCTGACCGGAGGCGCAATAGGCCAGGGAATGCCCTGCGCTCTGGGCGCGGCACTGGCCTGTCCCGATAGAAAGGTGATCAATATCGAAGCTGACGGGAGCGCCATGTACACGCTTCAGGCCTTGTGGTCGCAGGCTCATGAAAAGACGAATGTGATTACCCTGATTTGTTCGAACCGCAAATATTTTACGATTGAATATGAATGCTTGAGGGCCGGATATTCGTCTTTAGGGAAAGAAGCCAAAGCCTTAATGAGTCTGGATAATCCTCCGCTGGATTGGGTTAAGCTTAGCCGCGGAATGAATGTTCCCGCAGTTTCGGTGAGTACGGCGGAAGAGTTGGTAAAAGAATTGAAAGCGGCTTTGAATCAATCCGGACCTCACTTGATTGAAGTCGTTCTCGGATGATAACAACCGAAGGAGGAATCAACCAATGTCACTTCCCGCCAACATGAAATATATTGACCATGGCCAAGGTGGCCCAGCCTCATGCCTGCAGGTAAAGCAAGGAGTCCTGCCACAACTCAAATCCGGCGAGGTATTGATCGAAGTCGCTTACGCCGGAGTGAACCGGCCTGATGTACTGCAGCGTGCCGGAGCCTACCCGCCCCCTGTCGGAGCATCGCCTGTTTTGGGGTTAGAGGTAGCAGGAAAGATAGTTGCCGCAGCTGACGATGTTCGAGAATTAAAAATAGGAAATACGGTTTGCGCGCTCACACCGGGCGGCGGCTACGCCGAATACTGCGCGGCGCCGGCTTCTAATTGCCTACCGGTCCCCAAGGGTCTTTCGCTTGCCGAAGCAGCAGCTCTGCCGGAAAACTATTTCACCGTTTGGACCAACGTGTTCGATCGCGGCCGTCTGCGCGCGGGTGAGAGCTTTCTTGTCCACGGCGGTGCCGGCGGCATCGGTATTACAGCGATTCAACTGGCCAAAGCCTTCGGCGCCACTGTTTATACGACTGTCACTGGCTCTGATAAAATTGACGCAGTTAAGAAACTCGGCGCCGATGAGGCCATCGACTACCAAAAGCAGGATTGGGCCGAAGAAATACGGAGGCTGACCGGAAAGCAGGGTTTAGACTGCATTCTGGATATGGTCGGTGGCGAATACGTCGGAAAAAATCTCAAGTTGCTTAAAACCAATGGAAGACTGGTACAGATTGCCTTCATGCAAGGCTCCAGGGTTGAACTCGACTGCATGCCCATTTTAACCAGAAGTCTGACTTTTACCGGCTCGACATTACGGCCACGGTCAATTGAGGAAAAAGCCGCCATCGCGCAAGCCCTGTTGAAAAATGTCTGGCCGCTCCTGGAAGTTAAAAAAGTGGGCACTTTGATTCATAAAGTCTATCTTCTCGAGGAAGTGCAAAAGGCACATGAGCTAATGGAATCTTCGGCCCACATCGGCAAAATAGTGCTGAAGGTAATATGAGCAATAATACCGGTAAATCGGCATTGGTAGTTGAAGGCGGAGGAATGAGAAGTGTCTTTGCCGCGGGAGTTCTGCATGCCTTCGGCAAGGTCGGTTTTGATCCTTTTGATTTATATATCGGCGTTTCCGCGGGGGCGTGTCATCTGGCCTCGCATCTTGCCGATCAAAATGACCGGAATTTCGATATTACTTTACGCTACTCACTGAACTCCAAATTCATCAATCCCTGGCGGTTTCTGCGCGGCGGTCACTTGATGGATCTGGATTGGATGTGGAAACAAACCATCACCAACTACCGGCTTGATCTGGCTTACCTATTCCATAAATTGCGCACACAGAATAAAGAATATATTGTTGTCGCCACATCGGTGGATACAGGCAACGCGCTTTATCTACTCCCTGATGAAAACACCCTGGAACATTACTTAAAAGTTTCCAGTTCATTGCCGGTCTTTTACCGGAACATTCTGGAAGTAGACGGCGAAAGGGCTATGGACGGCGGTATTGCCGATGCCATCCCTGTACGGGAGGCCTACTCGCGCGGCGCAACCGACATCACCGTTATCCGTTCGCGGCTATCGGACTATGTCAAAAAACAAAGTCAGTTTACATTTATCTTGTCTGTTTATTTCAGAAAATATTCGCGGCTAGTGGAAAAATTTAAGCAGCGAGCGTGTAACTATATGGCTGCCGTGGATTTCATCCATCATCCGCCGGAAGGTGTCCGGATAGCCGAACTTGCTCCGCCTAATGATGTCGGCATCGGCAGGACAACACAAAATGAAGCCATCCTCAGGGCTACCTACCAAATAGGCATTGATTACGGCAATAAATTTCTAAAAAATAAACTGAGGTAGCCTAACTTCTGATTTAGCGCAGTTCTTCACTTCTTCAATGCGAACTTCTCCACAATGTGGCAAGTCACCGATAACGGCAATGAGGCACAGATTAAAGAGATCTTTTTTATTACGCCGGTTTCTTGATGTACTGCATGGTGCCATCCTGGATAACGCCTACCCTAGCTTTGGCCGGATATTCTGCTTCCAAAATATCCAAAACTTCCTGCCAGGTCTTGACCACTGTCACGTCTTCGGCATGGCCGACCCAATCTAGGCAAGTTGGTGTCGGTTGAGGATTCAGGACAATAGCTTTTTTCAGCGAAGAGGCTAGGGACCATTTTAGGCGAGGTTTAAAATGGCGCCCGCCATAACCTGTGCCCCAAGAGCGAAAAACATAGTGCGGCACCTGACCTTCCGGGGCATCGGAAATGAGTACTGCAGTTCCCGTCGCATCCGGCTTCAGTAACATCCTGGCCAATAACAGGGCGATTGCGGATTCGTTGGCCTTCGCGTAGGTGTTGGCAACCACAATGTCATAACCTCCGGAGGAAGTAATGCCGTAAGCTTCTTTTGCCTCCAGAGCGCCTTGAGCGTGGGTCGCCCGAAACGATCCGGCATAAAGACTCGCAATCTCGCCGCGCCGGTTGATGAGGCAATCCACTTTGAAATTCAGCTCGACAATATCTCCCGCTGCGTCGCACTCCGCGCGCATTATATTGTTATCGAAATTTCCCAAGCCGTGCCTGGAAGGATCCCGGTTAAAATGTTCATGAAACTGATTGATTGATTCGATTCCGGCGACACCGGGTAAAATGATCTTGGCACCGCCGCCGAAACCGACATGGACATGAGGGGTGATGCACCCGATGCCGATCTTCAGATCACAGGCCATGAATTCCCTGTTGAACCAAAGCTCAATACCGCCGGGCGTCTTTCCCGCCGGTACTGTGTTCTGAAAGGCGTCATGGTTATATACTCGATAATTTTCGACTATTTCATCGCCCAATTTTTTTCTGGCGGCGATCATATCGTAAGTGCCGTGGCTCCCCAGCGCCCAAATAAACCTGATTTGCTCTTTCTTCATGCCGACATGGTGAAGCGCCGCAAGGACATAGGGCGCCACCAACTTGACCGGCGTGGGACGCGTCATATCGTCAAAGACGATAACAGCTTGTTTCTTGCCTCTGGCTAATTCCAGCAAGGGAAGGCCATCGATGGGATTATCAATCCGTCCTTCGATTTCTTGCGGAGTAAGTCCCGGTTTTTCCAGTCCCGGCGACGTGAGATTGTCTACCTGCCATCGATCGGGAAAAGAAAGCTCTTTTTCTTCATTATCATACCAGAGGCGCGATGGAACATTGATAGTTTTCATTTGTTTTTTCCCGAGATTATTATAGCTATGCTAAACCTTTTTCCAGCAGATAGAGATTGGTTTCTTATTTCATAATAAGGATATTTCGTCAAAGGTGCCGTCAGCAAAATCCAAAAATATAAGACGGTTGCGTATCGGATTGCCGATTCCGGTAATTATTTTTATCGCTTCCTGCACTTCCCATGCGGCAATTACCGCGGGAGTCGCCGCGGGATTGCCTGTATGCGTTTCAATCCCGCATTCATTTTCATCGGCGGATAAACCGCAAATAGCGTTAAGCCCTTTATCCCCCGGGAAGATGGTCATCAACTGACCACTGAAACCGGCTATAGCTCCGTGAACAAAGGGAATTTTTAATTCATCACAGGCACGGCTTACGACCCGGCGGGTTTTCAAATTATCCAACCCATCAAGCACCACGCTTGCATCTATTATTAATTTTTTAATGTTTCTGGAATCAATGGTTTTATTAACGGCGGAAACCTCAACGACGGAATTAATTTTCTTAATCCGGACAGCCGCGACTTTAACTTTGGATTTTCGCAGATCACTCTCTGTGGCTATTATCTGCCTGTTAAGATTGTTTTCTGCGAATTTGTCATTGTCAATGATAACTAAATGACCGACACCCTGCCTGGCAAGCAATTCGATAATCGTTCCTCCCAAACCGCCTGCGCCACAAACGGCTACTGTGGAACGAAGCAATTTTAATTGCCCTTCAATACCGACAGTGCCAATGTTGCGTATATATCGGATGGGGACTACATTCTGTTCGAGGCAGGATATCTCGACTTCTAAGGGAGGAATTCTTTTTTGGGAGGAAATAAATCGAACACTTTGCAGGTCAATAACCCGCATTTTCTTCTTGTCGGGCGTCACTAAACTTTTGCAAAGCTTACTAATCAATATATGAACAGGTTGACCTTTGGCCATATTTATACACTTAAATGCGGGATTGCTTCGTCCGCCGCGGCGGATTCGCAAAGACAACGGCAAGAGTTTTTCAACAACTACCTGCTGTGCAAAATTCCCACTTCAGCCATTTTTTTACTTTTTTCCCGTTAAAAATGTGGTTGCACCCGTAAACCATAGCGCCTGTTTATCATCGCCTTCAAAAACAAGTTTTCCTTCGAAAAGAGATTCCATGGATTTATTGAGGTCTTCCGATGCCATGACCTTGAAAGCGGTATCGGCATCCGACCAAACCATGGCAACGTCAAACTGTTTTTGATCTCCTGTTAGTGATGATATCTCACCGTTGTCGAAAATAAATAATCGTCCTCTTTTACCGTCAGCAGTTTTTATTAATACTTTTACTTTTTCTTTTTTAATATACTCTTTAAATTCAGGATTCTTTTTGGATGCCTTTTTAAGTTTGCGATAAAGAATAAAAAGTAACAGTGTAAATTTCATATATATCTCCTTTTTTCAGCCACCGGCTACTCTAGGCAACAGATCGAGCTTGTCGCCCTCTTTAAAGGTTACCTTATTCAGCAACTTTATATTTGTACCGTTGAGCAGGATATTACTGTTATCCCAAATGGATTGTTTTTTACCAACTTTCATGGACTTAATCTTTTTCTCGAATACAGGGCCGAATTTAGTCTCCACATAGTCCCTGGCTTCATCAATGCTTTCTACATTGACTGCTACCGTTCGCGCGCCTAGTAAAACTCTCCACGGTCCGATAAAGTTGATATTAATTGCAGGCAAATACGTTACCTATTAATAATGGCTCCAAGAGAGCCTTTGCTATTCTCGCTGAGCTCTCTGCTACGACTATTCCGCCCTAATGGCTGCGGCGATTTCCGGCATACCCAGACTCTCCAGGCGTTTTTTCGAAGGTTTGCCGGTAGTTTTGTTCCAGTCCCTGATGGCATAATACTCCGGCAGCATCTTTCCCATGTTGGGTACATGGCCTTCCTGCCCGCCATTGGGAATCGGTCTCATGGCCAGTTCCGGTATCACGTCATCTTTCGCGGTGATGCCAAGCTTGTTGGACAGAGCTCTCTGCATCTGGAAGGTGCGCTCTCCGGCCTTTAATAATTCATCCATGGTTGTGTTCCAGCCCGTGGAAGCATTAATCATATCGATA
>DLME01000128.1 GCA_002479215.1 Syntrophaceae bacterium UBA7544 | reverse complement strand
GGAATTGTACGGGACATCACCGACCGCAAGCAGGCGGCGGAGGCGTTGCGTGAGAGCGAGGAGAAATACCGGTCCATGATAGAAACCATCCAAGACGGCTATTTTGAGGTGGACCTTGCCGGTAAGTTTACCTTCGTTAATGATGCGCAGTGCAGAATTGTCGGAACTCCCCGAGAGCAATTGCTCGGTATGAGCAATATGGCCTATACAAGTGAAGAAGAAGCTAAAAGATTATATCAGCTCTTCAGTGGAATATACAAAACAGGGGAACCAGTTAAGGGATTTGCTTTCGAATATAAGAAAAGAGATGGGACTATAGCATTTAACGAAATATCCGCATCTCTTATAAGAAATTCTCAAGGGAAGCCGATAGGATTTCGAGGTATTGCCCGGGAAGTCACCGAACGCAAGCGGGCGGAGGAAGTGTTACGCCAGAGTGAAGGAAAATACCGAACCATCATCGAAACCATCCAGGACGGTTATTTTGAGACTGATCTTACCGGTAAGTTCACCTTTGTTAATGATGCAGAGTGCAATAATCTCGGATATACCCGTGAGGAATTAATCGAAATGGCTCCCGCTGGATATACCGGTGAAAAAAACCGTAAACTATTGACTAACCTCTTTATTGAAATCTATAAAACAGGAATACCTGTTAAAGCCTATAACTTGGAGTTTACCAAAAAAGACGGGACTACGGCTTATAATGAAATATCCGTATCTCTTATAAGCAATTCTCAAGGGGAACCGATAGGATTTCGGGGTATTGCCCGAGATGTCACTGAGCGCAAGCAAGCGGATGAAGAACGTAAGCAGAGCTTTGAGCGGATGAGAAAAGCTCTGGGAGCCACGGTTCAAGCCATCTGTATGACCGTTGAAATGAAGGATCCCTATACTTCGGGTCATCAACGGCGGGTATCAGATCTGGCCCGGTCAATTGCTACAGAAATGGGCTTATCGGCAGACCGGCGGGACTTTATCCGTACCGCCTCCTCTATTCATGACATCGGCAAAATAGCCATTCCGTCGGAAATACTCAGCAAGCCGACAAAACTGACTGATCTAGAATTCAATTTGATTAAAACACATTCCCAGTCAGGCTACGATATTATGAAAGACATCGAATTTCCCTGGCCCGTGGCCGATGTCGTCCTTCAGCACCATGAACGAATGGATGGATCGGGTTATCCAAGAAATCTGAAAGGGGATGAAATTATTATGGAGGCCCGCATCATGGCGGTCGCTGATGTGGTGGAGGCCATGGCTTCCCACCGTCCTTATCGGCCCTCTAAGGGCATTGAGGCAGCCCTTGAGGAGATCGAGAAGAATAAAGGAATCCTTTACGACACCATTGTTACAGATGCATGTCTGAGATTGTTTCGAGAGAAAAGTTATCAGCTTAAATGAAGTGTTGATATCAATCCCACGGAAAAGACATGTTTACAAGTGGTAATCTTCAGTTTTCCCGGCTTCATGAATCTATTTGTTTGTAGAACACAAGGTGAAGACAGCGATTTTGGCGGTTTGGCGCTCTTGAAACGCTACAGCGAGGATTCACTAAATAAGGATTGAGATGTCCTCTTCTAGGAATTCGAGGAATCAAAGGCCATACGGCGTCGCCCTGACCGCTATAAATAATACTTTAGACCCTAATTTAAATTTGATTTGTTTTTTGCGTCATGTTACAAATATTCTAATCTGTCATACCGAATGTTATGAGGTAGCTAATGGGACTTTTAAAAATATTGAGAAGGTTATTTAGGCCTAGGATGCATCACCGATTTTATACTGATAAAAGTGTATTCGTTGTAGTCGAACCTTATACCGCCGAAGAAAGAAAAGTGTATATGCTGGATATTAGTGAGGGCGGTGGCGCTTTTATCTATAACGGTTCCAAGGAAGAGCTGGAAGAATCGGGTCTTCTCAGCCTTCAGTCCAAAGATATTCCCTATCTTGAACGTATAGATTTCGTTACCAAATCGGACAATATTCTTTCCGATTCCAATGATAAAGAAGAACAGCTCCGCAGAAGAAGTGTTGAGTTTAAATGGCTGGGTGTTTTCGACAGGAAAAAGCTCAAGGAGTTTATCAAAAAGAATGTCATTGGCCGTGCCTCATAATTTTTTCCAATTTGTTTTCGGTCCCGCTTGTTGATTTCAATTGGTAATCTTCAGTTTTCCCGGCTTCATGAATCTATTTGTTTGTAGGTGAAACAGATAATCAACTTCTTCCTCTAATCAGTAAAATGTCAACCTCGGCGAAAATGCAAGATTTCAATTCGTTATCATTGATGCTGTTTCCCAGCAATTATGATATATATTTCGGGTCATCTGGAGGGCTAGCGCTAATACGGATACAGTTGAAATATTGTGGTACTCCGGGAAACCAGACGGCTAATGCTATGTTGCGATAAAAAGTTTAGACAAATAAGGGGGGCAGGAACGATGAAAGAAAAAGTTATTAAGCGGTTCATGGCGGCGCTGCTTATATGGGGTATGCTTGCATCAACTTCACTGGCCTATGTCGCTTCTGATTTGCCGGAGGCATTTCCGTCACTCGGGCATTCAAAAGGGGTTTACTCTGTTGCTTTTTCTCCGGACGGAAGGTTGGCCTTAATGGGGAGTGATGATAACACCCTGCGCCTCTGGGATGTATCCACGGGGAAAGAGATACGAACATTTGCCGGGCATACAAGCTGGGTTACCTCCGTCACCTTTTCTCCGGACGGGAGGTTG
>DLME01000042.1:2106-17664 GCA_002479215.1 Syntrophaceae bacterium UBA7544 | reverse complement strand
GCCGGCGGACATCATTGGACCAGCGTAATTATTCATATTCTCAACGCGGTTTTACTTTTTTTATTTTTTCAATATCTTACCGGAGCTATATGGAAAAGCGCATTTATCGCGGCACTATTTGCTATTCACCCGATCAATGTAGAGTCTGTGGCTTGGATAGCGGAGAGGAAGAATGTACTGAGCACTTTTTTCTGGATACTGACTATGTTTTTATATGTTTGGTATGTAAGGTCACCTTCTTGGAAAAGGTATTTGCCGATGTTTCTTTGTTTTGCTTTAGGGCTTATGGCTAAGCCGATGCTGGTGACGCTTCCCTTTGTTCTTTTACTTTTAGATTACTGGCCGCTAAATCGCACGATAATCAATCAGCAAAATAAAAATCAGGCAGAAATACCTGAACCAATTAGCTTGAAAAAATATAAAATTACTTCGCTGATCTGGGAAAAAGTTCCTCTATTATTTTTAACAGCTATTTCGATTTGTCTGACCTTCTATGCCGCGAAATCTGTAGGAACTATAGCCAGTCTGAATATCCTGCCACTAAATAAACGCATTAGCAACGCTATTGTTTCTTATGCTTTATATCTGAAGAAATTATTTTGGCCAATTGATTTAGCCGTTTTTTATCCGCATTTAGATTTATCATTATGGCAAGTTTCCGTAGCTGCTTTATTTTTGTTGATCATTACAATCATTGTCTGCAAGTATTTTCATAAATATCCTTATTTGCCGGTTGGCTGGTTCTGGTATCTTGGTACTTTAGTTCCGGTTATCGGGATTGTTCAGGTGGGTGGGCAGGCCATGGCTGATCGTTATGCCTATCTTCCCTTTATTGGATTATTTATTATTGTAACATGGGGAGCAGCGGATATCTTCAAAAAAAGAATATCTATAAAAATAATAGCAATGATTTCTGCATTAATTATTTTAGCTTTAACGGTTGTCGCCCATTGCCAGGTTAAATACTGGAGAGATACATTTACTCTCTTCTCTCACACGCTGAATGTTACAAAAAATAATTTCATTGCACATAATGGCATGGCAAGCGAATTACTTAAACAGGACAAAATTGAAGAAGCAATTACTCACTATAATGTAATGTTGATATTAGATCCGAAAAGTGACATACCGCTTGTTGGTATAGGACGGGCATTTAGTATAAAAGGGGAAAACGATGCGGCAATTGCCACTTTCCGACAAGCGTTAAAGTTAAATCCTGAATCTATCGAGGCTCATCATAACCTTGGCTTTGTCCTTTTTCAAATGGGACGACTGGATGAAGCAATTGCGGAATATCAAAAAGCAATCGAGTTAAACGGAGATAATCCTACCCTTTATAATAATTTAGGCAATGCATTTGCTAAGCAAGGGAAAGATATTGAGGCCATTAAAGCATATAACGCAGCATTACTTATTCGGCCTAGAGATGCTGGCGCTCATAACAATTTGGGCATGGTTTTAATGCATTTGTATAAGTACGACGAAGCCATAAGAAATTTTAAAGAAGCCATCCATCTGCAGCCGGAATATGCAAATGCCCATTTTTATTTATCGGAGATTTTGAAACGAAAAGGACTTTCTGCCGAGGCAGAATATCATTTAAATGAAGCAATTCGCATAAATTCAGAGTATAAAAATATAGATAAGTTACAGAGCAGACATAATATCGGTAAATGAAAAACCATAAAAAACTGTTCCATCAATTAGGGCTATGTATAAGTACTTAATGCTTGACGATGACTTCATTGCCATATAGTTATCGAAGAAAGGTTTATATATTTGAGGAAAACAGTTTTTCATAAAGAGAATTCGGACTATATAAGTTATCAAAAAACGCGTGTTTCCCATTGGGATAAGGTTGCCCAGAAGTCTGATAAGTGGCAAGGTTTCAGCGGTTATTATCATAATCGTTTACAGAAAGTATTGCAATTTGTTATTCCACCCGGACAGCGTGTAATGGAAATGGGCTGCGGTTGCGGTGAGCTACTTGCTGCTCTTAAGCCTTCCTATGGAGTTGGTGTAGATTTTTCGGCGGAAATGATTGAGCGCGCCAAAAATGGTTATCCGGATTTACATTTTATTCAAGCTGACGCGCATGAACTCAATATAAAAACTCAATTTGATTTTATTATACTTTCCGATTTAGTCAATGACTTGTGGGATGTGCAATCAGTGTTTAAGAACATCCATGTGCTTACCACACCAAGGTCAAGGATCATTATTACCTCGTACAGCCGTTTATGGGAATTGCCACTTTGGATTGTCAGGAAGTTGGGACTGGCTAAATCGGCCTTGTTTCAGAATTGGCTTACAGTGGACGATATAAAAGGATTATTTTCTCTGGCTAATTTTGAGGTTATCAGGCACTGGGAAGAAATTATCTGGCCGATAAATGTGCCCTTAATTGCTTCTTTATTAAACCGATTTATTGTCAAAATCTGGCCGTTCAAAATATTTGCCTTAACTCATATAATTGTAGCAAAGCCATGTAATACAGGTTCATTTTTGTCAGAAGCTCCTAAAGTATCCGTTATTGTTCCCACGCGCAATGAAACCGGCAATATCGCCAAGATATTCTCCTCCATACCGGAAATGGGTGGAGGTACGGAAATAATATTTGTTGAAGGTAATTCTACTGATAATACTTACGAGACAATCAAAAAAGCGATGGCAGATAATCCTCACCGACTATCGATGCTTTTGCGTCAGGATGGCCAAGGTAAAGGTGATGCTGTCCGTTTAGGCTTCAAACATGCAAGAGGTGATATCCTCATGATTTTTGATGCTGATTTGACAGTGTCGCCGGAAGATCTGCCTAGGTTTTACGACGTGCTTGCCAATGGTAAGGCTGAATTTGTCAATGGAGTGCGATTAGTTTATCCAATGGAAAAAGAGGCCATGCGTTTTTTTAATTTTCTGGGGAACAAGTTTTTCAGCTTGGCTTTTTCCTGGCTCTTGGGGCAGCCGATTAAAGACACATTATGCGGTACTAAAGTTTTATGGAAAGCTGATTATGAAAGGATTGCAGCTAACAGGTCATATTTTGGCGATTTCGATCCCTTTGGCGATTTTGATCTGTTGTTTGGTGCAGCCAAATTGAATTTGAAAATTGTTGAAATTCCCATCCGCTACCGTGAACGCACCTATGGAACAACCAATATCAGCCGTTGGAAACATGGCTGGCTCTTACTGAGAATGGTCTTTTTCGCCTTAAGACGTATTAAATTTGTATAAACAACAAACAGGCCTAGTGTTTTTAATGTATAAAATTAATAGCCGGAAAAAAGATAGAGCGCGTCACGAAATTGTTCATGGCAAAAACATTGCCGAAAAAGATCCGGAACTGATCTGGGGCTGGAAGACGGCTGCCGGAAAGCGCAGAGCGAAAAGAAGGGCGCAGATGATTGCTGATAGCGCCCGTTTGGGATCAGAAAGTTATGCTTTAGAGATCGGTTGCGGTACGGGAATCTTTACGGAAATGTTTGCCGGATCAGGTGCGAAGATAGTTGCTGTGGATATTTCCAGAGAGTTATTAGATAAAGCTCAAGCAAAAGGACTTTCTTCAGGACAGGTTCAATTCTTAGAAAGCAGGTTTGAAGATTGCGATCCGATGGGTCCTTTTGATGCAGTAATTGGTTCATCGGTATTACATCATTTGGATATAACACCGGCACTTGCCACAATTTATAAATTTCTAAAGCCTGACGGAATATTGAGCTTTGCGGAACCTAATATGCTCAATCCGCAGATTGCTATCCAGAAAAATATTTCTTGGCTAAAAAGAAAAATGGGGGATTCTCCCGATGAAACCGCATTCCTGCGTTGGAATATACATAATTTATTATGCCATGCCGGATTTGTCGATGTTCAAATTACGCCATTTGATTGGCTACATCCAGCGATGCCCGTTAAACTAATTGATACAGTTGATAAAATAGGTTTTATTCTCGAAAAAATACCGGTAATCCGTGAACTTGCCGGTTCATTACATATATACGGTCGTCGGCCAAAATAGCTTTAGAGAAGCTTTGTGTTTCAATACCCTAGAGACCGTTCAGCTCCAAGAAATATCAATATTGTCTTTAATATCAAGTAAAACCATAAGGCAAATCTGTAAATTCATCGATTTTTCTAAAAAAATATTTTTTTCTCTTGACTTTAACATCTTATTGTTTTACAAATGAACATGACTGGTGGTCACATATTGACCGCAGTTTAAGCAAAGCAGTATTTACGTAAGGAAGAAGGTTGTTTTGGGGCTCTTAGAGCGTAGGGGAAAAGAGAAAGACGGCCGCAGAAAATTAATCCTCAAATCAGCGCGTTCACTGTTCTTAGAAAAAGGATTTAATAACGTTACTGTCGATGAAATAGCTAAATTCTCCGAGTTGGGCAAGGGTTCGATTTATCTTTATTTTAACAGCAAAGAAGAAATTTATGCCCAGGTCTTACTAAACGATATCGAGAAGTTTAATCAGCACACGTCTGGTCTTTTTAACAAGAAAAAATCGGCGGCTGATTTATTAGTTGAATTTTCCTATGCCTACGCCGATTTTTTTCTGAACGACAGTGAACTGTTTAGGATCCTTATGATTTATATGCTTCAACCCGGTCAAATGAATCTATCCGAGGAGCTTAATCCTCAAATCATCAAAGCCAATAACAAGTCGATTGATGTGTTTGGTAAAATCTTGGAATTGGGTTTGGAATCAAAAGAATTACATGCAAACATCAATTCAAAGCAAAATCAGTATGCTATCTGGGGTTTACTTAATGGCATTATCTCGCTGTATCTTTTTTCGGGTTTGAAAGTAAAACGAAAAGAAAAAATTCGCACCACAATTAAATCAGCATTGGAGGTATTCATTAAAGGCTTAAAACAGGCATGATGGATATTTTTTTAAAATATATTTTTAAAATAAAAAAGGAAAGGTGGTTCTTATGAGTAATTTGCTGGTGAACACAAGGGATCAAGAGTTCGTCCTTTTCGAACAATTGGGCATTGAAAAATTGTTTGAATCAGAAGCTTTTAAAGACTTCTCCAAAGACGATCTTTTGATGGTGCTCAAAGAGGCCGAAAAAATGGCCGTAAACGTCATTGCACCGACGCTCGCTGAAGGCGACAAGGAAGGGTGCACAATCAAAAATGGGAGGGTATCAGTTCCCAAATGTTTCCACGAAGCGTGGAAGAAATACACCGAAGCGGGATGGCTTGCCGCCTCGGAGTCGCCTGATGTCGGTGGGCAAGGACTGCCGCGCTCCATTGGTTTTGCCGTAACGGAACTTATGGGTTCGGCCAACTATGCCTTCTGTATGTATCCGGGCCTGACCCATGGCGCCGCTGGTCTCGTCCACACCTATGGGACGGAGGAACAGAAGAACAAATACATGCACAAAATGTATGCGGGCCAGTGGGCCGGGACTATGTGTCTTACCGAGCCGGGCGCGGGCAGCGACGTTGGCGCCACGAAGACGACAGCTAAGCGTCTTCCCGACGGGAAATTCCTTATCACAGGAACTAAGTGCTTTATATCTTCGGGAGACCATAATCTTACCGAAAATATTATCCACCCTGTCCTTGCCCGAATTGAAGGTGACCCCCCGGGAACAAAAGGTATTTCCATCTTCATCGTACCCAAGGTTCGAGTTAAGGATGACGGATCTTTGGGCGAACCCAATGATGTCAATACAGGCGGTATCGAACACAAGATGGGCATCAAGGGATCGGCTACAGCAACTCTGAACTTCGGCGAAGAGGGGAAGTGTATTGGTGAGCTATTGGGTAATGAACGGGAAGGCATGCGCATCATGTTCCAGATGATGAATGAGGCCAGATTGGGAACGGGTATGCAAGGATTATCCGGCGCTTCAGCTGCTTATGAGCATGCCGTTCAGTACGCCAAGGAACGCGTTCAGAGTAACGACATTTTGGCGGGAAAGAATCCTGATGCCAAAGCTGTAACCATCATCAATCATCCCGATATACGCCGCAAATTAATGTGGATGAAATCTCACATCGAAGGAATGCGCTCCATGTGTTATTTTGTTGCCTATTGTATGGATAAGTCGACAATAGCAAAGACGGAAGAAGAGAAAGCGACCTGGGAAGGATTTCTGGATCTGATGACCACGGTCGTTAAGGCCTACTGTTCAGACAAGGGGCTCATGATCTGCTCCATGGCCATGGATGTCTACGGAGGCTATGGTTACTGCTCCGAATATCCAGTGGAACAGTATCTGCGCGATGAGAAGATTGCCACTATTTATGAGGGAACCAATGGTATTCAATCGCTGACTCTTGTAGGCAGAAGCCTAGGTCAGAGAAAAGGCATGAACGCCATGAATCTCTTTGGCGAAATTCAGAAAAACATCAAGAAAATGAAGGAACATAAAGAACTTGGCAAATACACCGCCATCTTGGAAGAAGCCGCCAACGCCTGTATAGATTTGACGATGTTTTTCGTTCAGGCCGGAAAAGCGGGAAATTTCCTTCTGCCGATTTTTAATGCCTACAAGTTTATGGAACTTTTCGGTGATGTGCTGGTCGGCCATTTCCTTATCGATGCGGCCGGAGTCGCGGCGGAAAAGCTTGCGGCTATCTATAAGGAAAAGGGCGCGGACAGCGCGGAGAAACAGAAGGCTTTGAATAAGGAAAACAAGGAAGCTGCTTTCTACAGCGGCAGGGTTGCTTCGGCGAAATTTTTTGCCGTGGAAAGTTTGACCACCGTAAAGGCGCGTTGTGAAGCCATTAAAATGGATGAAAAAGCGCCCCTGGAAATGACCGAAGCGGCTTTTGCCATTTAATTAAATTAAGAAGCCATGCTTAAAGCACGGCCTCAAACATTTTAAAGCCGCCATTTATAAGCCGTCCATTAAACCGATGACGGTTATTTTAGGAAAGGCGAAGGAGGAAAATCATGTCATATGAGATTAAAAAAGTAGCTGTTTTAGGAGCGGGAGTTATGGGCGCGACCATCGCCGCTCATTTAACCAATGCCGGTATCGAATGCTGTCTTTTGGATATCATTCCTTTCGAGTTGACGGAAGCAGATAAGAAAAAAGGGCTCACCGAAAAAAGCCCGGCATGGCGCAATCGGTTTGCCGAAAACGGATTGGCTGGAGCCATTAAATCCAAGCCGTCGGCGTTTTATAACAAAAAGAATGCGTCGATGATCAAAACCGGCAATTTTGAAGATAATTTAAATATGCTTGCCGATGTCGATCTAGTCATCGAGGTCGTTATTGAAAATTTGAAAATAAAACAGGACCTTTTTGCCAAAGTCGAAAAAATCGTGAGAGACACCTGCATTGTAACAACCAATACTTCGGGGATTCCCATTAAGGACATATCCGCAAAGTTTAGCCCGAAATTGAAAGAACGATTTTTAGGAATGCATTTCTTTAATCCGCCGCGCTATATGAAGCTTCTGGAAATTATCCCCGGTGAAAAAACGAAAAAAGCTGTCGTCGATTATATGGTAAAATTTTGTGAAAGCGTTCTGGGGAAAGGGGTTGTTGTTTGTAAAGACAGACCAAACTTTATCGGTAATCGCATCGGCAGTTTCGATATGTCTAATGCTGCTCATGTGATGTTCAGCAAAGGCCTTAAAATCGAGGAGCTCGATGCCATTATCAGCAAACCTCTCGGTAGGCCCAGTTCCGCTGTTTTTGGAACGATAGATTTGGTCGGACTGGATACCGGTTTTCATGTCAGTAAAAACCTTTACGATGCGGTGCCGGATGATGAAATGCGGGAATATTTCAAACCCAATGAACTTATTCAAAAGATGATCGAAAATAAGTGGCTGGGCAATAAAGCCGGCCAGGGTTACTACAAAAGAACCAAGGATGAAAAAGGGAAAAAGATAAAGCTGGTTCTCGATTACAAGAAGATGGAATATGTCGTCCCAACAAAACCAAAATTTGAATCCATAGAGGCTGCGAAAAAGACAGAAGGCGGCTTTGCCGATAAACTCAAAGTATTGTTCAACGGCACGGATCTGGCCGCGGAAGTCGCGCGCGAATATCTCTGTAATAATTTCATTTATGCGGCCAATCGCGTTCCAGAAATCAGCGACACAATCATCGGCATCGATAACGCTATGAAATGGGGTTACAATCATCAACTTGGTCCGTTTGAAACATGGGACGCCGTAGGAGTCAAAGAAGCCGTCCAAGTCATGAAAAAATTGAAGCTCAAAGTTCCCAAGAAAATTGAGGATATGCTGAAAGCCGGGCACAAATCTTTCTATGTAAAAAAGAAAGACGGCAAATATTACTATAACTTCGCCAAAAAGGGCTATGTCAAGCTGGAAGAGAATCCGAAGATTATTTTGCTTCCTTCTCTGAAAGAGCGCAAGAAGATTGTTAAGAGCAATCCCGGCGCGACCCTTACAGACATTGGCGATGGTGTTGCCTGTCTGGAGTTTCATACCAAGATGAATGCGATCGAAGAAAATCTCACGATCATGCTTGCTGAAAGCTGCGATATCGTGGAAAAAGACTTTGTCGGTATGGTAGTAGCCAACCACGCCACGAATTTTTCTGTGGGAGCCAATATATTCTTTGTCCTTGATGCAGCGCAGAAAAAACAATGGGATCTTATCGGGAAGGGCATTGAGGCGCTGCAGAACGCCAATATGAGGATGAAATATCTGGCAAAACCGGTTGTTACCGCCCCCGCCGGAATGGCGTTAGGCGGCGGATGTGAAATGGCCATGCACGGCGCCAGATGCCAGCCCCACGGTGAAACCTACATCGGCCTGGTGGAGGTGGGCGTCGGCCTTATTCCAGCGGGTGGCGGCGTCAAGGAATTAATGGTTCGCTGCACGGAAGGCATTCCCGGTGGCGCGGTTGAAGATGGCATGAATCTCCAACAGATATATGTCAAGGTCTTCCAGAATATTGCTATGGCCAAGGTATCCACAAGTGCCGCCGAGGGGATGGAGCTGGGTTATATTCGCAAGACGGATGGAATTAGTCTGAGCAGGGATCAGCATATATGGGATGCTAAGCAGGTTGTCTTGGGTCTGGCCAAATTCTATAAAAAACCCAGACCGGCTATGATTCCCGTCATGGGCGAAAATTTCCGCGGGCTGATTGATGCTGCGCTGTATAATATGCGCCAAGGCAATTTCGTATCCGATTATGATGTGCATGTTTCGAGAAAGGTCGCTTATATCATTTCCGGAGGCGATTGCGCCGAAGGAACGTGGGTATCCGAGCAGGAGATTCTTGATCTGGAAAAAGAAGCGTTTATCAGTCTTTTGGGCGAAGCTAAAACTCACGAAAGAATCGTGCATATGCTTAACACTGGGAAACCACTGCGCAATTAAAAGAGCATTTGGACTATGGGCGGTCAATGCACTTTTGTTTCAACATTGTTTCATTTTTGCATTGACTGCCTCTTGGAATTAGACAAAGAACAGACATATTTTAAGGAGGAAAATCATGCGTGACGCCGTAATTGTAGAATCCGTAAGAAGTCCCGGAGGACGTGCTAAAAGAGGCGGCCTGGCCTCTACCCGGGCTGACGAATATGGAATTCAGGTGGTTAAAGGCTTGCTGGCAAGAGTACCGAAAGTCAAACCCGAAGAGATAGACGATCTGATTGTAGGATGCGCCTTCCCGGAACACGAAACGGGAATGAATTTGGGGAAAATTATCGCGCTGGGAGCAGGACTGTCCGAAAGCACCAGCGGTATGACCGTCAATCGTTTCTGCTCATCGGGATTGCAGGCCATCGCTGACGCCACAGCAAAGATCAGAGCCGGCTGGTCTGATGTTATTATTGCTGGGGGTTGCGAGACGATGTCCCATATTCCTATGGGTGGTTCTTCCATGCGACCTATGCCGGACTATCCCTGGGATAAACCTTATGCTTACGTTTCCATGGGGATAACCGCGGAAAACATTGCCGCCAACTACAAGTTGACCCGGGAAGATTTGGATAAATTCGGTCTGGAGAGTAATCGCCGGGCATACGAAGCGATTAAAGCGGGTAAATTTAAGGAAGAAATCATTCCCATCCAAGCCTATAAATACAAAGTGAAAAATGGAAAACGAGTCAGAGAAACAATGGTTTTTGATACGGACGACGGTGTGAGATGGCCGGCAACGTTGGAGGATATGGCCAAATTGAAATCTCCCTTCAGGGCGGGAGGATCGTCCACTGCGGGGAATTCTTCGCAGATGACGGATGGCGCCGCTTTTGCTCTCGTAATGAGTGCAGACAGGGCCAAGGAACTCGACCTAAAACCGTTAGCCAGACTGGCTTACTATGCCATAGCCGGGTGCAAACCGGAAGAAATGGGAATTGGTCCGTCGGTAGCTGTGCCGAAAGTATTGAAACTGGCCGGACTCAAAACCACCGATATTGATCTTTTCGAATTCAATGAGGCGTTTGCCTCCCAGGCTCTTTATTCCGTCCGGAAACTGGGTTTGGAAGAAAGATATTGGAAGGGTGATATCAATCCCAACGGCGGCGCCATCGCCCTGGGCCATCCTTTGGGTTGTACCGGAGCCAAGTTGACAGCGCAGATATTACATGAAGCAAAGCGTCGGAATGCCAAACGGTGCATCGTAACCATGTGTATCGGCGGTGGAATGGGAGCTGCCGGTATATACGAAATGCTTTAATTAGAATATAGTCCCTTCTAGCGCCAAGCTATAACTTCGCTCAATCCTTCCGTCATCCTTTTGTTGCGGGATGACGGAGGGATTGGCGGAGAAAAGGCTTCCCATGTTTCCCCACAATCTATTTAAATCATCTTGACAGAAACGTCGTTCGAAATGTAACCTCCAAATCTAAGAGGGAGAAGATGAAAGCGGGGTTTATTCAATTTTCGCCGCAATTCGGCAAGGTTAATACAAACATTGATAAAGCTCTAGCAATGATGGAAAAAGCCGATGCCGAACTGATTGTTTTACCGGAGCTATTTAATACCGGTTATCTTTTTGTTTCTAGAGACGAAGTCCTGGAAATGGCCGAAGAAATTCCCGCGGGAAAAACAACAAAAGCTTTATCTTCGATAGCTCAAAGGAAAAAAATTCATATTGTGGCCGGAATTGCCGAGAGCGCAGGTGAAAATTTATATAATTCTGCTATTTTGATTTCACCTAAAGGTTATATTGCCACCTACCGTAAAATTCATCTTTTTAATGAAGAAAAACTTTGGTTTCAACCGGGTAATGAATCTTTTGCGGTTTATGATATCGGTCAATGTAAGATCGGAATCATGATATGCTTCGATTGGTTTTTTCCGGAGTCCGCAAGAATATTATCTTTAAAGGGCGCTGATATTATATGTCATCCGTCTAATCTTGTCCTTCCCTATTGTCAGGATGCCATGGTTACCCGATGTTTGGAAAACAATGTTTATGCCATAACTGCCAATCGCACTGGTCGTGAAGAAAGAAGCGGCAAAAATTTATCTTACACCGGCAAAAGTCAGATAACATCTCCGGACGCACGTATCTTGCATCAAGCCGATGGCCAAAAAGATGAAATTGGTATCGTAGGAATTAATGTGCAGGTGGCCAGGAACAAAAAAATCAATAACTACAATGATGTGTTAGCTGATCGCAGGGTAGAGCATTACCAGGATTTGGTTAAAGCTGTTCCCGGAGATCCTTCGGTAATAACAAAAATATTTTTTTGCATGCTTAAAATTATATTTTTCTGGTTGCTCAACGAAAATACTTTTTTCACTTGAAAGGAAGAACACTTTAAGCTATAGCAGACGGCATTTGGGCGGTTAACTCAGCGGGAGAGTGCTACCTTCACACGGTAGAAGTCACTGGTTCAATCCCAGTACCGCCTACCATTCAACATCAAAGGGTTTATGATCAGTCATAAGCTCTTTTTTATTGGCTGATTAAGAGAAACATTAGCGAAAAAATATTCGTTATTAGATTAATAAACAACCTTTTTCATCGTGGCAATATATTTTTTACAAAGTTCGCGATAATAGTCGATGCCTTCTTTGGCTAACTTTTTTTGATCTTCAGTTATATTATGGGTTATTTTTGCCGGATTGCCGGAAACAATTTTACCAGCGGGAATATGCATTCCTTTGGGAACAAGGGAACCAACAGAAATGAAAACGTCTTCTTCGCAAACAACGTTAAAGAGCACGATTGCTCCTATGCCAATTACACATCTCGATTTGATGTGCACATCATGAAGAATCACGCCGTGGGCGATGGTGACATCTTCCTCAATTATTACTTGCGCATCGGGGTAGACATGAATAACCGCATTATCTTGAATACTCGAGCGATCACCAATACGAATTGGTCCAAAATCTGCACGGATGGAAACACCGGGGGCTATTAAGCATTCATGGCCGATTTTTACATCACCAATCAAAACAGCGTTAGGATGGACAAATGAATCCGGCGGTACCTGAGGTCTTTTACCATCAAATTCATAGAGCGCCATAATTCCTATCTTTCCCCAAAACTAATAAGTTAGAGAAATATTCACCGATCCGCCACGGCCTAAAATATCATGCAGGTGGATATATCCTTTGAGCTCCTTTTTTTCGTTGACCACAGCAAAAGATGTAATTTCTTCTTTTTGCATGAGTTCCATGGTTTGCGCTAATGAAACATTTTCGTCAATAGTTTTGGGTTTGCGCGTCATTAAATTGTCGATAATTTTTCCCTCGAAAGAAATTCCTTTACTGATCATACGGCGCACGTCTCCATCAGTCAAAATTCCCCGAAGCTTGTTTTTTTTATCGGTGATTAGGACGAACCCCACATTTTTCCGGTCGATTTCTTGTATCGCCTTTAGGGCAGGCACTCCAGAGTGTATTTGCGGGATTTTTTTTCCTGTAATCATAATCTCTCCGACTGTTTCTTTTAATCTTGCGCCAAGGCTTCCGCCCGGATGAAACTTATAGAAGTCTTTCTCTTTAAATTGTCTTTTATCAATAAGAGCTATAGCTAAAGCGTCACCCATGGCTAAAGCAGCAGTAGAGCTGGAAGTAGGAGTAAGGCCAAAAGGGCAAGCTTCTTTTTCCACGGAAACATCAATGACTATATCGCTTGCTCGAGCCAAGGTTGATGACATATCGCCGGTAAAGGCTATGACGGTAGCGCCGATATGGCGGACGGAGTTGATAACAGGTATGAGTTCACGGGTTTCACCGCTATTGGATATGGCCAGCAGAATGTCTTCTTTAGTAACAATGCCTAAATCGCCGTGGATGCCCTCAACAGGATGTAAAAAAAGCGCTTGTGTTCCTGTACTTGTTAAAGTAGCGACGATTTTTCGTCCAATCAACCCGGATTTACCAATTCCGGTAATGATTACCCTGCCCTTGGAGATATAAATTAAATCCACGGCGCGAGAAAAGTTGATGTCGATTTTTTCAGTCAAATTCAAAATACTCTGCGCTTCTATTTTTAATACTTCCTTGGCGCGCTTGATTGTTTCTCGATTTAGAGTCATATATTTATCCTAAAATGTATTTGCTAATTTCATGTTTTTAATAATATTTGAAGAAACTAGCAAAAAATACCGGACAAAACAAGAATCATTTGCTTGATTTCTTGGGAGAATTATTTTTATAAATTTGACTAGATTTTTGCAAAATTCGTTTCACTTAAGTATTTAAGCCAATGTGCATATTGACCTGGGAGGCGGTTTTCTGCTAAAGGATAAAGATACTAAACCGAAGAGACAAAAAGATGAAAGCCATTTTTATATCCGACGCCCATTTAAAACGAGCCAGTGATGAAAAGTACGGCTGGTTGATTAATTTCTTAAATGACCTTAAGGAAGGAATGGCCAGATCTCTTGTTAATTCGGACGAATTAGGTAAAGAAAAAGCGTCTATTGATGCTCTATATATCGTCGGCGATTTGTTCGACTTTTGGTTTTGCCAGAGGGAAAAAATTCATCCCGAATACAAATTGATTATCGATAAATTAATTGAATTGCAAAAAACCGGTATCAGCATTCATTTAAGCGAAGGAAACCATGATTTTTTTATGGGAGAGTATTTTAAAAATATTTTAGGAATGGAAGTATTTGGTGAATGGGCGAGAGTTAAACTGGATAACTTGTGGGCTTTTGTCGCTCATGGCGATACAACCGATAAGACCAATATTAAATATATATTACTTCGGAAAATATTACGCAGTCGCGTATTTTATCGCTTTCAGCATTTTATTCCCGCATCGATTCGTTGGGCGATAGCCGGCTTTAGCTCAGCAGTCAGCAAAGAAATGACCATAGAAAATGGCGAGGTGCTGGTCGAAAAGATGTTTTCTTTTGCTCTAACCAAGTTTGGGGAGGATTATGATGCGGTTATCCTCGGTCATTGCCACAGACCTGTTTTGCGCCAGTGTATTGTTGCGGAAAAGAAGAAAACTTTTGTTGCGTTAGGCGACTGGATCAGACACTTTTCATTTCTTTACTATGAAAACAACAAATTTTTTCTTGGCTATTACCGGCCGAGGTAATTAAATCTTATTTTAGATGGTCTGTTATGAACTTTAACAAAACAAAATAGTATTAATGAGAGGATTACGCTTATGAATTTTGGAGGTATATATCCGGAGTGTTCACTTCGTGATGCTTTGTTTGTTGTCGTTCCTGCGCCCTATGATCTGACGTCGACTTATCAGCCGGGAAGCCGCCGTGGCCCCGCAGCCATAATTGAAGCTTCGACCAACATGGAGCTCTACGATGAAGAGTTGAAAAAAGAAACATATTTGGCCGGTATTCATACAACTTCAGCACTTGCTATTGATGCCCGCGGACCAAAAAATATGATTAATATTCTGCGTAAGAAAATTGTCAAAATTGTCGCCTCCAATAAAATACCTGTAATACTCGGTGGAGAGCACAGCATAAGCCTCGGTGCCGTTCAGGCCGTCAAAGACAAATATCCCCGATTAAAGATATTACAAATTGATGCCCATGCAGACCTGCGGGAAAGTTATCAGGGAAGCCCTTACAGTCATGCCTGTGTGGCGAGAAGAATTGCCGAAATATGTCCCCTGATTCAAGTGGGTATCAGGAGCATGAGCAAAGAAGAAGCGGAATATTTATCGCAAAGCAATGTTAAAAGTTATAGCGCTGATTTTGTTTTAGAAAATAAGGATTGGTGCGACTCAATTTGTAAGGATTTGCAAGGTGATATCTATGTCAGTATTGATTTGGATGTCTTCGATCCTTCTATAATGCCTTCCACAGGTACGCCGGAACCGGGCGGTCTTTATTGGAGTAATGTTTTACATTTGCTGAAATTGGTTTCCAGCTCCTGTAAAATTCGTGGTTTTGATGCAGTAGAACTCACGCCGCTTCCCGGTATTGTCGCGCCGGATTTCATGGCGGCTAAGCTTATTTACCGTTTTATGGGCTACATAACTAAGTAGCAATTTTCTGCCCCATCTCCTTCTGAATATAGCGAGCAATGTCACTTAGAAAACATTTTACCAAATTACTCCTTGACAAATATTGGAGATAATGATGTAAAGTCGACTCTTTTTGAATAGCACTGTATCGCGGGGTGGAGCAGCTAGGTAGCTCGTTGGGCTCATAAC
>DLME01000042.1:0-2037 GCA_002479215.1 Syntrophaceae bacterium UBA7544 | reverse complement strand
TCAAATCCTCTCCCCGCTACCAAGGAATTACAAGGGGTTAGAAGAAATTATGGCCCCTTTTTCATTATCCTTAATAGTGATTTCCAATCCTATTTCCAACCTTTCCCCCATGAATTAAAAAGACCACGGATCGCTCCACTGTCTTTAGACCTATCCCGGCCATAAAAAAAGGCGGATGTCTCACACCCGCCCACCAATACATCACTCGCACAATGATCGTCAATGCACTCCATATTCTGTGGTCAAAATCCTCTTGACACACAAGATCATTCTTCCTATACTCCGCCGACGAAAATGAAGTTCTTATCAATAATGTGATTTATTTGTAGGGTGTGTTGTTGAAATATTTTTAAAATAAAAAGGGGGATTTTATTATGAGTCGATCATTCTTATGGAAAAGTCTTATTGTAGCATTTGGATGTGCAATTATTGCTTTTACTGCCGGTGTAGGATCTGTAAACGCCGCTTCAGTGGGCCAGGTGCTATCTAATCCACAAATCAGGGATGCTGATGATAATCCCGCAACCATTCCGGGTTTTGGTACTCATGTGGTCGGGTTATTTTATAGCAACACGGCTGCCTCTGATTTAGGTGATCCCTTGGCCGATGTGATTAAGGCAAAAAATTATAGCAAGGACGTTTACAGCGGATTAGGAGTTGCCAACATGAAGGACTCCGCTGTTCCAAACTTCATTATTCGGAGTAAAATCAGGGAAAAGATCGAAAAATATAAAAGCACAATTCTGACCGACGTTGATCTTACGCTTCCCAGGGTTTGGGGGTTGGGCGATTGTAACGATAAATCGGTGTTTGTATTAATCGGTAAAGACAAAAAGATAAAATACTTAAGGTATGTCGATAAAAACACCCCATGGAGCCCCGAGGAGATCAACGCTGTTATTAAAATGATTGATGATCTATTAAAGAAGAAAAAATAGCATAATAATAATTATCCGAACAAGAGGCGGGGGTTCGAACGCAGAGAATGGTTTTAGACAGTTTGCTGCACTTGATCCCCCGCATTTGTTTTGTAATAGAATAAAAGCATTTTGGTGAAAAATAAAAAATTCAAAAAAAAGCTAGCCGCGGAATTAAATTTGGTTTACGTGCGAAGTTGAAAGGTTGAAATAGTTTTAAATGAGGAGCGAGAAATGGATAGAGGTGAAATTTACCGAACTTTAGAGAAGGAATTTGCAGCGACCTTTATCAAGGAACTCATCCCCGGTATTCTTCATAATTTTGCCAATCCCTTAAATAGTATAATGGGGCGCTCTAAGCTGCTCCTGCGCCGCTTTGAAGAAAGTGCAAAAAAAATGGAGGAAATGCATCCGGAGGCGGCAGCAGAGATGAAAGAGGATTTACAGCGGATCAGGACGGAAATTCGAGCCGTAAACCAGGAATCCGAATTGTTCTTTGACCTGTTTAGAGATGTGACCGGTAAATTTTATTCGTTGGATACAAAGAGAGAAAATGGGATAAATCTTTCTCAATTACTGGCCGAAGAAATGCGTTTTTTCAATTTTTATTTGGATTTTAAACATGAAATAAAAAAAGATGTACAGTTGAATAAAGATGTTCCCAGTTTTAAAGGCAATGCCGCAGATTTGTCGCTGGCTTTTTGGAGATTAATTCGGTTTGCGATGTCCAGGGCATTAGCGAGTAATTTGAAGGAATTTTATATAAAAACGGAACATGATAATAAATATGTTAGTGTGTTCATCAAGAATTCCGGTGGTGCATTGCCTGTTGCCGATATTGAAACTCTTATGGAAAAAATGGATTCAGGTTCGCCGGATATGTCCAGTACTGTTATTGATCGCGGTGTTTTGCTTTCTTTTCTGATTTTGAATAAATATCAGCCACGAATCAATATTTTTAGCGAAGAAAACTTCAGCATAATTTCTATCGGATTTCCTTATTTGTCTCTGAAGAATTAAATTAGGGAAACTTTGTCATCAATACTTATTAATCTACTGCCGAGATAACGTTACCGCCCGCAAAAGTAACCGGGTAAAGAAGTAAAAAAATCAATCTAAC